>JAGWVP010000545.1 GCA_018970825.1 bacterium
CCGGCCGAGCCCGCGCCGAGGAACAGGTAGCGCTCGTCCTTGAGCTTCGTGCCCTTCAGCTTCGTCGCGTTGATCATGCCCGCGAGCGTGATGCCGGCCGTCCCCTGCACGTCGTCGTTGTAGATGCAGTAGCGGTCGCGGTAGCGCTCGAGCAGGTGGATGGCGTCGACGCCGGTCCAGTCCTCGAAGTGCACGCAGCAGTTCGGGAAGACCTCCTGCACCGCCTCCATGAACTCGTCGACGAAGGAGAAGAGGTCGGCCTTCGACGGCCGACGCTCGCGGAGCCCGAGATAGAGCGGGTCCTGAAGGAGTTCCTCGTTGTCCGTGCCGGCGTCGATGTACATCGGCAGCAGGACCTGCGGGGGAACCGCGGCGGCCGCCGTGTAGAGCTGCAGCTTGCCGATCGGGATCCCCATCCCGTTCGCGCCCAGGTCGCCGAGCCCGAGGATGCGCCCGCCGTCGGTCACGCAGATGAAGCGCACGTCCTTCTGCGGCCAGTTGCGCAGGACTTCCTTCACCTGCCCGCGGCGCTTGATCGAGAGGTACATGCCGCGCGGGCCGCGGAAGAGGTGGCCGAACTTGAGGCAAGCCTCGCCGATCGTCGGGTCGTAGACGATCGGCAGGAAGCGGGCCGGGTCCGACATGATCGTGCGGTAGAAGAGCGTCTCGTCGTGGTCGAGCAGGTTCATCAGGTAGACGTAACGCTCGAGGTCGGTGTTCTTGTGGCCGAGCTGCAGCATGACGCGCTTCATCTGGAGGTCGGCCGACTCGGTCACGTCCGGCACGAGGCCCACGATCCCGAGCGCCTTGCGCTCGGCCTCGGTGAAGGCGGTGGACTTGTTGAGCGTCGGGTCGTGGAGCAGGTCCGCGCCGCGCTTGGTCGTGTTCTGGCTCATGAATCGATTCTCCCGTTCACTTTCCGGCCACGTAGGGCGCGACCATCTTCCTGGGGTCGACGACGCGGTCGAACTCGGCCTCGTCGACGTATCCGAGTTGCAGGGCGGCTTCCTTCAGCGTCAGGTCGTGGTCCATCGCGTGATGGGCGATCTTCGAAGCCTTGTCGTAACCGATGACCGGCGAGAGCGCCGTCACCAGCATGAGCGAGCGCTCGACGTACTCGGCGATGCGCTTCGCGTTGGGCTGCGTGCCTTCGACGAGGAACTTGCGGAAGTTCGTGCAGCCGTCGGCGAGCAGCGTGATCGAATGGGTCACGTTGTAGATGATGAGCGGCTTGTAGACGTTCATCTCGAGGTAGCCGCCTGCACCGCCCATCGCGACCGCCACGTCGTTGCCGATCACCTGCGCGGTCAGCATCGTCAGCGCCTCGGCCTGCGTAGGGTTCACCTTCCCCGGCATGATCGACGAGCCCGGCTCGTTCGCGGGAATGACCAGTTCGGCGAAGCCCGCCCGGGGGCCGCAGGACATGAGCCGGATGTCGTTGCCCATCTTGTGGAGCGTGACGGCGAGCGTGCGCAGGCTCGCCGAGAGGTGCACGAGCGCGTCGTGCGCTCCCTGCACCGTGAACTTGTTCGGCGCCGTGACGAAGGGCAGTCCCGTCGCCTCGGCGATCCGCGCGGCCGCCGCCTCGGCGAAACCCGGCGCGGAGTTGATGCCGGTACCCACGGCCGTGCCGCCGAGGGCGAGTCGGTACACGCCGCGCAGCGAGTCCTCGATCCGCTCGATGCCGTCGGTGAGCCCGCCGACGTATCCCGACCACTCCTGCCCGAGCGTGAGCGGCGTCGCGTCCTGCATGTGGGTGCGACCGATCTTGATGACGTCCTTCCAGGTCTCCGCCTTGGCGGCGATCGCGTCGCGCAGGGCCGCGACCGCGGGAAGGAGCCTCTTCTTCACGCCGACCGCCGCGGCGACGTACATCGCCGAGGGGAACGAGTCGTTCGACGACTGCGCCATGTTGACGTGGTCGTTCGGGTGCACGGGCGCCTTGCTGCCGAGCGGCGTGCCCGCGATCTGGCAGCAGCGGTTCGAGATGACCTCGTTCACGTTCATGTTGAACTGCGTGCCGCTGCCCGTCATCCAGACGTGGAGCGGGAACATGTCGTGGTGCTGGCCGGCGAGGATCTCGTCGCAGACCTGCACGATGAGCTTGAACTGTTCGTCGCCGAGCCGCTTGTCGTCGTGGTTGGCGATCGCGGCGGCCTTCTTCAGGATCGCGTAGGAGGTGATCATCTCGCGCGGGATCAGGTCCGCGCCGATGCTGAAGTGCTCGAGGGATCGCTGGGTCTGGGCTCCCCAGAGCTTGTCGGCGGGAACTTCGACCTCGCCGAGGCTGTCGGTTTCCTTGCGCGTCGTAATCATTCTACGTCGATGGAACACGGATTTCCGCGACTCCGCAAGGCGCGAGCGGGAGGAGCGGGGCCGTTCGACGTCCGAAGGGCGGGCACGGCGCCGCCGCGCTCGTCCCTGCCCTGCGCCCCCTGCGCCGGGGGAAGGCGCGGCCGTCCCGACGGCAACCGCACGGGATGACCCTCCCCGCCCGGGCCTACCCCACGATGGGCTTCTTTTCCTTGACTTCGACGGACCGCTCGGTCGAAGATCTCTTCCATCGTTCGACGACGATCATTTCCCATG
>JAGWVP010000546.1 GCA_018970825.1 bacterium
GGGAGCCGCGGCCCGCGCGCCTTCTACCGGGGGCCCGTCGCCGCGGCGATCGCACGCGCCGTCCGGGCCTCGGGCGGGGTGCTCGAAGAGCGCGACCTCGCCGCGTACCGGCCGCGCTGGCGAGAGCCGCTCCAGGTCGACTACCGCGGTGCGCGGATCCACACGATGCCCCCGCCGAGCGGCGGCGGTCCCGCGCTCGTCACCGCACTGCGCACGCTCGAGCGCCACGACGTCGCGGCGCTCGGGGTCGACTCGCCGACCCGCTGGCAGCTCTACGTCGAGATCCTGAAGCACGCGTTCGCCGACCGGGCGCTCCTCGCGGGCGACCCCGACTTCGGCGCTCCGGGCCGACGCGACGCATCCCCCGTTCCGGCGGGCCGGATCACCGCGGCCACGACCCACCCGCCCGGCTTCTACGGCGAGGCGTCCGCGGCCCCCTCCGATAGCGGGACCAGCCACGTTTCGGTACTTTCCGCGGATGGAGGCGCCGCGGCACTCACGACGACGATCAACACCGGCTTCGGTGCGCTCGTCGGGGTGCCGGGAACCGGGATCGTGCTGAACAACCAGATCGACGACTTCAGCTTCGACGCCCCGAACCTCTTCGGGCTCCTCCCCGGGCGCGCGAACCGCATCGCCCCGGGCAAGCGGCCGGCGAGTTCGATGACGCCGACCGTCGCGGTCCGCGACGGTCGGCCCGTGGTCGCGGTCGGGGCCTCGGGTGGCCCGCTCATCGTGAGCGCCACGCTCGAGGTCCTGACGAACGTGCTCGACTTCGGGCTCTCGCCCGAGGCCGCCGTCGCAGCTCCCCGGGTGCACCACCAGTGGCAGCCCGACGTGCTCCTCGTCGAACCGGGCGTCCGGCCGATCGACCGGGCGGCGCTCGCGAGGATCGGCCACTCGCTTCGCGAGGCCCCGGCGGTCGCCGCGGTGAGCCTCGCCACCGCGGGCGCAGCCGGCTTCGCCGGTGCCGGCGATCCACGCAAGGGCGGCAGCGCATGCATCGCCGACACGCCCGCGGATTCCGCCCTCCCGGCCGCCCCCTGAGGACCCCGACGTCATGCCTGCCGAACTCCCCGCTCCGACGATCTCCGTCATCGTGCCGACCCGCGATCGCGCGCGCAGCCTGAAGCTCCTGCTCGAGAGCTTCGACCGGCTCGAGGCGCCGCCCGTGCCCCACGAGATCATCGTCGCGGACAACGGCTCGACCGACGACACGCCGCGGATCCTCGCCGACTGGCGCGGGACGGGGCCCCACCGGGACTTCGTGCGGGTGGTCGAGCCCGGCAAGTCCCGCGCGGTGAACGCCGCGATCGCGCGCTCCCGCGGCGAGCTGATCGCGATGTGCGACGACGACGTCGAGGTGGAGCCCCGCTGGCTCGCCGAGATCTGGGACTACTTCCAGGCGCACGACTGCGCCGCGGCGCAGGGCTCGGTCGTCTGGCCCGAGGAGGCGATGCGCGACCCCGAGCTCTACGCGCTGCTCGACCGCTATCGCACGATCGTCCACCTCGACCTTCCGCCCGACACCGTGCGGACGAAGCTGACCGGCGCCAACATGACGGTGCGCCGGCACACCTTCGCCGTGGTCGGCACCTTCAACGAGGCGATCGGCCCGGGTGCGGCCGGGCTCAGCGAGGACAACGAGCTCGCCGACCGGATCCTGCGCCACGGCGGCTGGATCGGGTACATGGCCAGGGCGCGCGTCGTGCACGAGATCGACCGCTCGCGGCTCACCGAGGCCTATTTCAAGGAGTACCACCGGCGGCAGGGCCGCAGCCGCTATGCCTACAAGCACAACGGCATCTTCTCGAGCATCCTGCCGAACATGGCGAAGGCGGCAGGCCACTACGTGCTCTACACGGTCACCGGCAACACCCGGCGGCGCTACCGGGCGAAGGGGCGCTACTTCCACTACCGCGTGATGCTCGAGCTGGCCCTCGCCGAGCGCGGGCGCGGCGAGCCGGCGGGGCGGCGGACCTGAGGTGCGGATCTCGGCGGTGATCGCGGCGCACGACGCGGAGCCGTGGATCGGCGAGGCGATCGAGAGCGCGCTGCGCGAACTGCCGGCCGACTCCGAGCTGATCGTCGTCGACGACGGCTCGACCGACGCGACGGCGACCGTCGTCGAACGCTGGCGGGAGCGCGCGACGCTGCTGCGCAACGAGACCGCGCAGGGGCCCGGGTTCTCGCGCAACCTCGGCGCACGCGCGGCGAGCGGGGCGATCCTCGCCTTCCACGACGCCGACGACGTGGTCCTGCCCGGCCGCTTCACCCGCCAGGCCGAGGCGCTCGAGTCGCGGCCGGGGGTCGACCTCGTGTTCGGCAACGGCTTCAAGATCGACGAGCACGGCACCCGGCAAGGCCCGGTCATCCCGCCCCGCTACGCCCGGCGGCTCGCCCGGCGCTGCGGACCGGCCGAGATGCTGCTCGGCGGCTTCGTCTACCCCCAGGCGCTCTCCGTTCGCCGCGAGCGCTTCCTCGCCCTCGGCGGCTTCGTCCACGAGCGGGTCGAGGACTGGGAGTTCGCGCTGCGGGCGTCCCTTTCGATCGCGATGGCGTTCCTCGACGAGCCCGTCTTCCTCTA
>JAGWVP010000547.1 GCA_018970825.1 bacterium
GACGGCGGCACCCGTCGCGTCCTCGTGTGCACGCGCTGCCTGCGCTCGGGCAAGGTCGTGAAGGTCAGCGGCTCGCGGCCCGCGGCTTCGGCCGGCGCCTGACCGCCGCCTCTTCCGGGGCCCGCGTCGGCTTCGTCGCGCGGGGCTCCCTCCGGGAGCGGGCGACGAGCCTGCTCGTCGACTGACCCGGGACGAGCGACACCCGCAGGAGCTTTCCCCCGCGCGCGCGAACCTCGTCGGCACCGACGATCTCGGCGGCCTTCCAGTCGGCCCCCTTCGCGAGCACGTCGGGCTCGATCGCGCGAATCGCCCGGAGCGGCGTGGCGTCGTCGAACACGACGACGAGGTCGACCGCGGCGAGTCCGGCCAGCACCTCGGCGCGGGCCTCCTCGTGCTGCACGGGCCGACCGGGGCCCTTCAGGCGACGCACGGAGCGGTCGGAGTTGATCGCGACCACGAGCAGGTCGCCGGCCCGCCGCGCGGCGCCGAGGTAGCGGACGTGGCCCGGGTGGAGCAGGTCGAAGCAGCCGTTCGTGAACACGACGCGCAGGCCCCGGCGTCGCGCGGTCCGGCAGCGGCGCGCCGCGGTCTCGATCGTCGTCACCTTCGAGCGGTGGTCGGGGATCCTCGTGCGGGAGGCCATCGGCACCGAGGCTAGCGATGTTTGGTCGCGCCTGCAGCCGGTGGTAGGGGCGGGCGATGGCGGATCGTCGGCCCGACGCCGAGCCACGCGGCGAGGGAGCGGGGGAGGCCCGTCCGCGGATCGAGGTCCTGTCGTCGCTCGTCGCGGACCAGATCGCGGCCGGTGAAGTCGTCGAGCGACCCGCCTCGGTCGTGAAGGAGCTGGTCGAGAATGCGCTCGACGCCGGGGCGCGCGAGGTCGTGGTCGAGCTGCGCGACGGCGGTCGCGAATGGATCTCGGTGCGCGACGACGGCGCGGGCATGACGGCGGAGGACGCGGTGCGGGCCTGCCTGCGGCACGCGACGAGCAAGCTGCGGACACTCGACGACCTGCAGACGATCGCCTCCCGGGGCTTCCGCGGGGAGGCGCTCGCGAGCATCGCCGCGGTCTCCGAGGTCGCGATCGTCACCCGCGCGCGCGGCAGCGACCACGGCGTCCGCGTGGACGTTCGCGAGGGCCGCATCGGCGCGGCCGAGCCGGCGGGTGCGCCGGTCGGGACGACGATCGAGGTCGCGGGACTCTTCGGGGCGATCCCCGCCCGGCGGAAGTTCCTGCGCGCGGCGGGGACCGAGACGGGGCACGTGACCGAGGCGCTGCAGCGGCTCGCGCTCGTGCGCCCCGAGGTGGGCTTCGCCTGCCGGCAGGCCGGTCGCGACCTGCTGCGCCATCCCGCGGTGACGAGGCCCGAGGAGCGGCTTCGGCAGGTGCTCGGCGCCGAGCGCGCGCGCGCGATGGTCGCGGCCGAGGCGACCGACGGATCCATCCGCGTGCACGGGTTCGTCTCGCGGCCCGGCGAGAGCGCGCCGCAGTCGAAGGCGATCCTCACCTACGTGAACGGTCGGTTCGTGCGGGACCGACTGCTCCTGCGCGCGATCCTCGACGGATTCCGCGGCGTGTTGCCGCAGGGCCGCTATCCCCACGCGGTGATCCAGGTCGACCTCCCCGGGTCGCTGGTCGACGTGAACGTCCACCCGGCCAAGTCGGAGGTGCGTTTCGCCGCGGGCGACGCCGTCTACGCGCTCGTCCTGCGAGCGGTGCGCGGCGCGGTCGCCGCGGCCGGCGCCGGCACCTCCGGTGGTGCACCCGTCGCGGTGGAGGAGCCGAGCCGCCCGCCGGTTCGCGACGACCGTCCGGGCGACTCCGCGGCCGCCCCGGGCGAGCCCGGGCGCGGCGAGGCGTCGCTCGTCGGTGAGGCGCCCACCCGGTACGCGGTTCGCGTGCCGCCGGGCGGAAGGGGCGGCGAGGCCCGTGGCGGGGAGTCGTTCGTGCCGACGCAGCGACCGTCGCAACCCGCCGCGGAACCCGGCGCGCGGGGCGCGCCCCCGCGCGGGGGCGCCGGGGCCGCGGTCGTGGGCGAGGCCCCGCCGGTCGAGAGTTTCGGTGCGCTCCGGATCGTCGGGCAGGCGTTCCGGACCTACATCGTGTGCGAGGGTGCCGACCGACTCGTGCTGGTCGACCAGCATGCCGCCCACGAGCGAGTGCGCTTCGAGCGGCTGCGCGGTTCCGGCGCGTTCGATCCGTCGGGAGGCACACCGGTCCAGCGCCTGCTCGTCCCGCGTGCGATCGAACTCGACGCGGCTTCCTGCGAGCGCCTGCTCGAGTCGAGCGGACTCCTCGCCGCGGCCGGTTTCGAGGTCGAGCGCTTCGGCGACCGGTCGCTTCTCGTGCGCACCCTGCCCGCGGCACTCGACGTCTCGACCGATCCCGAGGTGGTCCTCGCGGAGTTGGCCGCGGACCTGCTCGAGATCGGTGCGAGCGACCGCCTCGAGGAGGCCCGCGACGCGCTGCTCGCCCGGATCGCCTGCCACGGGGCCGTGCGAGCGGGCGCGGCCCTCGGCACCGAGGCGATGGCCGCGATCCTCCGCGATCTCGACACCATCCCGTACGCCGCCAC
>JAGWVP010000548.1 GCA_018970825.1 bacterium
TGCCCGTCGAGTCGAGGTTGCCCCCGTACTGGCTCGCATAGCCGAACTGGAGCGACGCCGTCGTCCCGATTTGCAGGTCGAACTGGTCGTCGGCCGCGCCGGTCGCGACGAGGTACTTCGCCCCGACGGTGCCGCCGAACCACTCGATGCCGTCGTCGAGGCCGATCAGGGTCTGGACGTGGTCGATCTGCGTGCCGCGACCGACGCCGTTCAGCGACAGGACGTTCAACTCGTTGTCGGTGCTGAGCACGCGACCCGCGAATTCGACGCGCACGTAGCGCAGCACGCCGCTCGAGTCGTTCGGGTCGCTGCCGCCGAAGGGCGAGTCCGAGAGGCCTTCCGCGAGGCACTCGCCGCCGGGGCAGTTGACCGGCGCGGCACCGTTCAGGACGAGGCCGCCCCAGTCGCCCGCGGCCCGGGAGCCGGGGGGCTGGTCGCTCGTGAAGACGATCGGCGCGCCCGCGCTGCCGCTCGCGTTGATCCGCGCGCCGCGGCGGACGATCAGCGCCGAGGGCGGCGGGTTCGACGGGTTCTTGCGAGCGCGCACCGTCGTGCCGGGCTCGACGAAGACCTCGACGCCCGCGTCGACGAAGACGGTGCCGTCGAGGAACACGTTGCACGAGCTCGGCCAGGTCTGGCTCGAGGTGATCACGCCGCTCACGACCGCGTTGCCGCCGGGGCAGTCGATCGCCGGCGGCGTGCCGCCGCTGCAGGACTCGAAGAAGGTGCCCGGCAGGGTGACCTGGCCGAGGCCGGTCCAGCCCTGGCTGCAGGGGCAGGCTGTGCAGGCGTCCGCACCACTGCAGTCGGCGGTGATCGCCCCACCGCCGCCGATCGACACCACGTTGCAGACGACGAACTGCGGCGCACCACCGTCCACCGGGAAGACGTTGCCGGTGATGACCCCGCTGTCGGTGTCGTAGGTCATGGCCCAGCGCTCGCCGTTGATGTCCTTGCTGACGAGGTCGTAGGCGCCCTTCGACTGGAAGCCCGACTCGCGCGCCCCGGCGGTCGGTGCGGCGGCCAGGGCGAAGGCGGTGCCCACGATCGCGCCGCGGATGAAGGCCCTCGATCGATCCCTCATGTCGAATCTCCCTTGATTTGGGGCCCGGGGAGACTGCCCCCGGGAGCCGGTTTTTTGGGTCGCTCGGGGAAATGACTACGATCGGAAGATTACGGACCCGTGACAAAGGTCGGATCCGGCCGTGAAGAGGGCCGCCTTTCCCGGCGGGCGGAACGTGAAGCGCGCGCGTGCGTTCACGAAGCGGGAACATGGCATACACCTCCCGGCAATCCGGGGGTGTTCAGATCGGGCATGCCTCTCGGGGCCGAACTGGGTACCCGCTACGGACCGAGGCCTCTGGTCGTCGTCTCGGGGCAAGGGCTCTCCCGCGCAGACGGGGTGAACCTCGCGAGAAGAATCGCCTCCGTGGAGCCCGTGACCGACCTTCGTCCCAACGTGGAGTGGAGGCGACGTCGCGACCTCGACGCGCTCGTCGCCGCGGGCGTCGCCGCCGGAGGCGAAGTCTCGAGGAGGATGATCGAAGAGCTCCGCCTCGCCTGCCGGAAGGAGCGGCGTTCGCTCGCGCGGAAAACCGCGCATCGCGTGCTGTTCGAGATCCTGCGCGAGATCTCCTCCGAGCGCCCCGTCGTCCACCTCACGACCAACATCGACGGAATCGGCTCCGCGATCGCCGCGGGCGAGATGGGCGCCTTCTGGCCGGCCCTGCACGAGCCCGCCCGCCTCGGCGAGGTCAGGGTCGGCCTGCTCCGCGTGCTCGAGGGCGGAAACGGGTTCGTCCACCTCCCGCTGCACGGCGAAGCCGCGCTGGTCGTGTCGGGCGAGGGGGCCCTGCGCACGTTCTACGGCGCTCCGTCCTCGCTCTCCGAAGACGGCCCGTGGCAGTCGACGCTGGAACTGGGGATCGGCGGGGACGTCGAGACGATCGAGGATCGGCTCGAAATCAGCCGGTACGGGTATCACGTCTTCCGCTCCCTGATCCGGGGAGAACCGGTGGGCGCGCGCGGGGAGCCCCTGCCCGCGGCGGACCTTCTCGTGATCGGCTACGCTGCAGCGAGCAGGCCGGCGAAGAGACGGTTTCCCTTCGAGCGCATCGCCAGCGACTGGCTCGAGGGCGTGAACGAGCATCGCCAGCGGCTCGATGCGATCCTCCTCGAGTCTCCCGAGAACGCGGCGAGTCGCCGGTGGTTCACGAACCTCGGGTTCCGCGTCACCAGCCACCGGCTCGGCGAACTGCCGGCGCGCCTTCGCCAGATCCTCGCGATCTGAGGCGTCGGCCTCTCGGATCAGGTCGCCGGCTGCACGTCCGGGGCCGCGGGAGCGGGCTCGGACGGCGCCCCGCTCCCCGCAGCCGGCGCGAGCGCCTCGGTGAGCGGGGCGATCGTGACCGCCCCGCCCTCGCGCGCACGGTCGAGGACCTCCATTGCCAGCCCGTAGGGCGCTTCGTCGTCGGCATCGAAGAAGAGCACGTGGTCGTCGCGCGCGGCGAACATGCGCTTCAGCCTCAGGACCAGGTCCTCGAAGGGCACCGCCACCCCGTTCACCGTGAC
>JAGWVP010000549.1 GCA_018970825.1 bacterium
CGCACCCGGCGACGTGGTCGTGCTCGGCCGGCCTTCGGGCGACTTCGTCCTGCCGTCACCCCTGCCCGCACGGCTCGCGATGCTGTCGGCCGGCAGCGGCATCACGCCGCTCATGGCGATGCTGCGCGAGCTCGATGCCCGGCCGTCGGGCTCGACCGGGACGCTCGTCCGCTTCGAGCACTGGGCGTCCGACCGGGAGGACGTGATCTTCGCATCCGAGCTCGAGTCGATCGCGCGTCGCAGGCCCTGGCTCGAGTTGGAGGTCCACGCGACGCGCGAGGTCGGCCGGCCCGACGCGACCGCGTTCGACCGGCTCTCCGCGCGGTGCGGCGACGTGCCGACCTGGCTGTGCGGCCCCGCCGGGTTTCGCGAAGCGGTCCGCGACGCGTGGGGCCGAGCCCGGCACGCGGATGCGCCGCGCGAGGAGTCCTTCGGGATCGCCCCGGCGGAGGTTCCCGCGACGGGCGCCTCCGAGCCGGTGGTCGCCGAGGCCTCCGGCCGCACCTTCGAGGCCCCCCGCGGCACGAGCCTGCTCGCCGCGGCGGAGGCCGCCGGGCTGCGTCCGAACCATGGCTGCCGCGCCGGCATCTGCCACACCTGTTCGCGCAGGCTCCTCTCCGGGTCGGTCGTGGACCTGCGCGACGGGCGCGTGGTCTCCGAGCCCGGACGCACGATCCAGCTCTGCATCTCCGGCGCGCTCACGCCGGTGCGCATCGACCTCTGAGGAGCCGCCGCTTGAACGCGCCCTCGACCCTCGATCCCGTCGCGCACCTCACGCGGGAGCAGTTCGACGAAATCGGCCGCGAGCTCGACGCGCTCCGCGACGAGGTGCTCGCCGATCTGGGTCCGGCGGACGCGGCCTACATCCGCCGCGTCGTGCGCTTGGCCCGCGCGAGTGCGGTCGTCGGGCGCACCCTGCTCATGTTCGGGATGGACCCGGTGAGCTTCGTCGTCGGCACGGCGGCGCTCGCGCTGGCGAAGGTGCTCGACAACATGGAGATCGGGCACAACGTCCTGCACGGGCAGTACGACTGGATGAACGACCCGACCCTCGAGTCGAACACCTTCGAATGGGACAACGTCTGCCCGTCGACCCAGTGGCGGCATTACCACAACTTCGAGCACCACTTCTTCACGAACGTCCTCGGCAAGGACCGGGACGTCGGCTACGGGCTGTTCCGCGTCTCCGAGCTGCAGCGCTGGCACCCGGCCCACCTCCTCCAGCCGATCGTGAACGTCGGGCTCTGCCTCGCCTTCCAGTGGGGCATCGGCATGCACGACCTCGTCGAGTCGCCGCCGGGCCCCGACGCCGGGCCGGCCGAGAGGAAGGCCGAGCTCTCAGCGAAATGGCGCGAGTTCGGGCGCAAGGCCTGGCGACAGGTCTTCAAGGACTACGTGTTCTTCCCCGCGCTCGCGTTCTGGAACTGGCCGCGCGTCCTGCTCGGCAACCTGCTCGCGAACCTGCTCCGAAACGTCTGGAGCAACGTCATCATCTTCTGCGGGCACTTCCCCGAGGGCGTGCGCGTGTACACCGAGGACGAGGCGGCCTCGGAGTCGCGCGGGCAGTGGTACGTCCGCCAGATGCTCGGCTCCGCCAACATCGAGGGCGGCCGGATCCTGCATCTCCTGAGCGGGCACCTCTCGCACCAGATCGAGCACCACCTCTTCCCCGACCTGCCGGCGCGCCGCTATCCCGCCATCGCGGGGCGCGTGCGAGCCCTCTGCGCGCGGTTCGGTCTCGCCTACAACACCGGGTCGCTCGGCGAGCAGTACGGAAGCGTCCTCGCGCGCAACTGGAAGCTCTCGTTCCCGACGGCGGGATGGGTCGTCGACGCCCGGGGCGACGAATCCCCGGACGCGTCGCGCGACACCGCGACGGCGTAGGGCCAGAGCCACCACTCGCCGGGGGTTCGTCGCAGGATCGTGCCCGCCTGCCTGCCGAGCGCACGTGCGACCGCGTCCTCCGGACCGGGCTCGATCGGCTCGTGCGACTCGTGGCGGTAGCGTTCCCCCGTGAGCCGCGTCGTCACGAGCTGCACCGGTGCGCGCGCGAGGCGCGCCACGGTGAGCAGGCCGGTCGACATCAGCACGCGCTCGCCGCAGATCTCGACGGGTCGACTGCGGGAGACGACGTCGCCCGGCACGTCGACCGCCGCGTACACCGAGCGCCCGCGGTCCAGGTCGTCGCGGGCCGCGAGGAGAGCCCGGGCGTCCGTGCCGAGGAACGGCTCGCCGGTCGTCCCGCGCACCCAGGCGACCTTGCGCGCACCCCAGCGGCGCTTGGCGGGAGGCATCGGGTTCGCGTCGTCGAGTTCGCGTCCGATCGCCCGGCCGACGAGTCCCAGCCGGTGCGAGAGGTGCACGAAGCCGAGGACCGGGCTCCCGAGGTGGAGCGTCGCGACGACCGTCCCCGGTGCGATCGGGACCTGCGGTGCGGCGTCGCCGAAGGCCTCCGGGAGACGGGAAGGATCGCCCATGAGCCACGCCGATTCGGCTTCCTCGCGCGCCTCCGAGCGCAAGGCCTCGGTGAAGATCCGCGCCGCGGCCCCGGATCCGACGGCGCACCAGC
>JAGWVP010000550.1 GCA_018970825.1 bacterium
CCGTGTCGACGGTCGACCTGAGCATGCTCGCGAGGAGTCTCGCCCGGCAGGTCGACGTCGCGCCCGCCGGCCCCCGGGACACGGGTAGCCCGGCGGGCCGCCCCCCCGTGACGACGGCGCCCGCCGTCGGCGCCCGCCCCGCGCACTGAGCGCCGAGTCGAGGAGCCCCGCGATGGCGATCCGGATCAACCGCGTCTACACCCGCACCGGCGACAAGGGCATGACCCACCTGGTGGGCGGGGCCGAAGTGCGCAAGGACGCGGCCCGGGTCGAGGCCTACGGCACGGTCGACGAGCTCAACTCGGTCCTCGGTCTCGCGCGCGTCTTCAACGAGGAGCGGATCGTCGCCGATTCGGCGGCGCCGACGAGGGCCCAGGCAGCTGCCGCGGCCCGCGAGCTCGAAGACGTCCTCATGCGTCTCCAGAACGAGTTGTTCGACCTCGGCAGCGAGCTCGCGACGCCCGCAGGCTCCGAGTACCCGGGCATGTACCGCATGGGCGAGGAACAGGTGACCGCCCTCGAGCGCCTGATCGACCGCTGCCAGGAGGATCTCGAGCCGCTCAAGTCGTTCGTGCTTCCCGGCGGCGGACGCGTCGGAGCGACGCTCCACCAGGCTCGCACGGTGTGCCGCCGGGCCGAGCGCGAAGTGCTGCGCCTCGCCTCGGTCGAGGAGGTCGGCGCAGGCCCGATCAAGTACCTGAACCGCCTCTCGGACCTGCTGTTCGTGCTCGCGCGCTGGATCGCGCGACAGTCGGGGGCCCCCGAGTACCTCTGGGAAAGGGGTCTCCACCTGGGATCCGCGCCGGACGAAGGCGGCGCCGGCGCCTCGCACGAGGAGGCCTCCCGTGGCCGCTGAGTCGCGTCTCTACCTGCGCCAGGTGGAAGTCGGCCCGATGCAGAACTTCGCCTACCTGGTCGGCGACCGGGAGAAGCGCGAGTGCGCGATCGTCGACGCGGCCTGGGACGTCGACGGCCTGATCGAGGTCGCCGAGCGCGACGACATGAGGATCACCGCCGCGCTCGTGACGCACTTCCACCCCGACCACCTCGGCGGCTCGATGATGGGACACTCGATCACCGGGGCGGCCGAACTGGTCGGACGGGTGCCGGTGAAGGTGTGGATGCACAAGTCCGAGGTGCCGTTCGCGAACCGCGTCTCCGGCCTGTCGGTCTCCGACATCGTCCCGACCGAGGGCGGAGACGACGTGCTGGTGGGCGACGTGTCGATCAAGTTCCTGCACACCCCGGGCCACACTCCGGGCTCGCAGTGCTTCCTCGTCGACGGCAACCTCGTGTCGGGCGACACGCTCTTCATCGGGGCCTGCGGGCGCTGCGACCTGCCCGGGAGCAACCCCGAGGACCTCTGGCGCAGCCTGAACGAGACGCTCAGGGTGCTGCCCGAGGAGACCGTGCTCTTTCCGGGCCACAACTACGCCGACCGCACGACTTCGACGATCGGCGCCGAGAGCCGCACGAATCCCTACATGCGCCTGCGGCTCGACCAGTTCCTTTCCATGATGGGAGGCTGACCGCCCGCCGGGCGGCAGCGACAGGGAGTCCAAGAGAGATGAGCGACGTCTACGAGATCGGAACCCAGCCCCCGCTCGGCACCGTGCCGAAGGAGATGTACGCACAACTGATCCGGCAGAGCCGGTTCGGCGAGCCGAACAAGGCCTTCGCGGTCGAGAAGATCCCGGTGCCGACGATCAAGCCGGACGAGGTGCTGGTCTGGGTCATGGCGGCCGGCATCAATTACAACAACGTCTGGGCCGGCCTCGGAAGCCCGGTCGACGTCATCAAGGCGCGACAGAAGGAAGGCTCGGACGACTCCGGTTTCCACATCGGGGGCAGCGACGCCTCGGGAATCGTCTACGCGGTCGGCTCCGAGGTGAAGAACCTGAAGGTCGGCGACGAGGTCGTCATCCACTGCGGATCGTGGAACGCGAAGTGCCCGAGCGTGCTCGCGGGCGTGGACCCGATGTACAGCCCGAGCTTCCGCATCTGGGGTTACGAGACCAGTTGGGGCAGCTTCGCGCAGATGACCCGCGTGCAGGCCCACCAGTGCCTGCCCAAGCCGAAGCACCTCACGTGGGAGGAGTCCGCCGCCTACATGCTGGTCGGTGCGACCGCCTACCGCATGCTCATGGGCTGGGCGCCGAACCAGGTGAAGAAGGGCGACGTCGTGCTCGTCTGGGGCGGCGCCGGCGGGCTCGGCTGCCAGGCGATCCAGATCGTGCGGGCGAAGGGCGGGATCCCGGTCGCGGTGATCTCGGGCCAGGAAAAGCACGACTTCTGCGTGAAGCTCGGCGCGAAGGGCACGATCAACCGCAAGAACTTCAAGCACTGGGGCATGATGCCCCACTGGAAGGACGACGCGGCCTACGGCGAGTGGGCGAAGGGTGCGCGCGCGTTCGGCGCCGCGATCTGGGACGTGGTCGGCGAGCGCAAGAGCCCGCAGATCGTCTTCGAGCACCCCGGCGAGGACACGGTCCCGACCTCGATCTTCGTCTGCGACACCGGCGGCATGGTCGTGATCTGCGCCGGCACGACCGGCTTCAAC
>JAGWVP010000551.1 GCA_018970825.1 bacterium
TCCTCGCGGATCGCGTCCTGCGCCTGCTTCTTCGTGCCGACGAAGAGGATCATGCCGCCCGAGGCCGCGAGTTCGCGGACCTGGCCGTAGACCTCCCGGAACATCTTCACGGTCTGCTGGAGGTCGATGATGTAGATCCCGTTGCGGGCGCCGAAGATGTAGCGCTTCATCTTCGGGTTCCACCGGCTGGTCTGGTGCCCGAAGTGGACACCGGCCTCCAGCAGCTGCTTCATCGTCGGCTCGGGCATGGCTTCTCCCTGTTGGTCCCGGGTCACGCGGATGCCCGGCCCGGGGAGGGCCGGCGCGTGGCTCGATCCCGGTGGGGCTACCAGAGGCCCCCGGGAGGCGCAACGAATCTCCCGCCGTCCGGCTTTTCGCGCACCCGACGCCCGCGTCGCGCAACCGGAGGCCGGGCGCGCACTTCGCCGGCCGGAACCGCGGAGACGGGCGTCGCCTCGCCTCGCCCGGGGGGCGAGGGCCGGGCCGGGCGGTCCGTCCCGGCAGGAACCCGGCAGTCCCTCGTGCGCGTCCGCGGACCCGCGGGGCGGAGAACCCGCTCCGGAAGCGGCGCCGGCTGCCGCCCCGGCGGGAAGCCGTCCACCCGACGCTACTGGCTCATCGAGGCGATGAAGTCCGCGTTCGAGGAGGACTGCCCGAGCTTATCGAGCAGGAACTCCATCGCCTCGACCGGGTTCAGCTGCGCGAGCAGCCGACGCAGGATGACCGTTCGGTTCAACACCTCGCGCGAGAGCAGGAGCTCCTCCTTGCGCGTTCCCGAGCGGTTGATGTCGATCGCGGGGAAGGTGCGTTTGTCGACCAGGCGGCGGTCGAGGTGGACCTCCAGGTTCCCGGTGCCCTTGAACTCCTCGAAGATGACCTCGTCCATGCGGCTGCCGGTGTCGATCAGCGCGGTGCCGATGATCGTGAGCGAGCCGCCCTCCTCGATGTTGCGCGCGGCGCCGAAGAACTTCTTCGGCTTGTGGAGCGCGTTCGAGTCGACGCCGCCCGAGAGGATCTTGCCCGAGGGCGGGACCACGGTGTTGTAGGCGCGCGCGAGGCGCGTGATCGAGTCGAGCAGGATCACGACGTCGCGGCCGTGCTCGACCAGACGCTTCGCCTTCTCGATCACCATCTCGGCGACCTGGACGTGGCGCGTCGGCGGCTCGTCGAAGGTCGAGCTCACGACCTCTCCCTTCACCGAGCGCTGCATGTCGGTGACCTCCTCGGGGCGCTCGTCGACGAGCAGCACGATGAGCGTCACGTCGGGATGGTTGCGCGCGATCCCGTGAGCGATGTTCTGCAGCATGACCGTCTTGCCGGTCCGGGGCGGGGCCACGATGAGCGCGCGCTGCCCCTTGCCGACCGGCGTCATCATGTCGATCACGCGGGTGGTCGGCTCGTCGGTGCGGTGCTCGAGCACCAGGTGCTCGTCGGGGTAGAGGGGAGTCAGGTTGTCGAACAGGATCTTCTCGCGCGCGCGGTCGGGCTCCTCGAAGTTGATCTGCGCGACCCGCAGGAGCGCGAAATAGCGCTCGCCCTCTCTCGGCGACCGGATCTGCCCGGAGACGACGTCGCCGGTGCGCAGGTGGAACCGCTTCACCTGGGTCGGGGAGACGTAGATGTCGTCGGGGCCGGGCAGGTAGTTGTAGTCGGGGGCGCGCAGGAACCCGAAGCCGTCGGCCAGGATCTCGAGCACTCCCTCGGCGAAGATCGAACCGCGCTGCGCGGTCTGCGCCTGGAGGATCCCGAAGATCAGCTCCTGCTTGCGCATCGTCGAGGCGCCGTCGACGGAGAACTCGCGGGCCATCTGGGCGAGCTCGTGGATCTGCTTGCGCTTGAGCTCCCGCAGGTCGATCGGGGGCACCGACGAGGAGATCGAGACGTCCTCCTCCTCGTCGTCGGCCGCGGGCAGTCCGGTCGCGGGCGCGGCCGCGACCGGCGCCTCGTCGGGAGCCTGCTCCTCGGCACGTGCGCGAGCCTTGGGCGCCGCCTTCTCCTTCGGACTCCTCGCCTGCTCGGAGGTGCTCTCGCGTGCCATGAAACCTCGCTTCGATGGATGGACCGGGTGCGGTCGAGGGGGGGATCGAGACCGGCGCACGACCCGGCGGGGATCGTCGACCGGGGCGTGAGGGAGGGAGGCGAGCGGCCTGCGTAGGGCAAGGGTCGGGGGCGAGTCAAGAGCGGACGGGCCCGTCGCCGGCGGGGCGACGCGGGGTCGCCGACCGCAGCCGTTCGAGCAGCGCCTCCATGTCCGCCGGCAACGGCGCCTCGAACTCGACCCAACGGCCGTCGTCGGGATGACGCAGCCTGAGTCGGCGGGCGTGAAGCGCCTGTCGCGGGAACCCCTCGATCGACGCACGCAGTCCGGGGGCCGGCGCGCGGGACTCTCCCGCGTAGAGAGCATCGCCCACGATCGGGTGCCCGATGCTCGCGAGGTGCACGCGGATCTGGTGGGTCCGCCCGGTGCGCGGCGTCGCACGGACGAGCGCCGCGACCGGAGGGTCGCCGAAGCGCTCGACGACGCGCCACTCGGTGACCGCGGGACGACGCTGCCCGACG
>JAGWVP010000552.1 GCA_018970825.1 bacterium
ACGCGATTCTATAAAGAGCCGACCGGAGGCTGGCAACCGATCCCGCCTCGACCGTCACCGCGACGTCCCCGCACACTTCGGCAAGCCCGCCGGCGACCGTCGCGACGACCACCCCGCCGCTCGCCATGGCCTCCAGCGCCGGCAGCCCGAAACCCTCCTCGCGAGAAGCGACGACGACCGCGGTCGCCGTACCGTAGGCGATGCGGAGATCCTCGTCCGAGACTTCGCCCGCGAAGCGGATCGGCCCGGACAGCCTCGCCCGGGCCAGTTGCGCGCGCACGCCCGGAGAGTCCGAGCCGCGGCCCACGAGGACGAGCCCGATCGGCGGGAGCTCCGCGAGCGCGGCCGCGAGAACGTCGAGGCCCTTGTGCGGCAGGCCGTTGGTCACGTGGAGCAGCCACGGTCCGGGAATCCCCCGGGCCGCCGCGAACGACGAGGCCGCCTCGCCGTCCGGACGACCGCCGCCGAGGAAGGCGTCCGACACCCCGTTCGACACGACCCGGATCCGTTTCGCGGGGAAGCGGCCGATCGAAGCGAGGTCGCGAGCGACCGCGGCGCCCGGCACGAGGACCAGGTCCGCCCGTCGCCGGACCGCACCGAGCATGACGCGGGCATACGCCTCGTGGAGGAGCGTCCGCGGGAAGCGGACGTGGATCAGGTCGTGGACGGTGACCACGATGCGAGGCCCCCGGAAGGCGGCCGGGATCGCGTAGTGCGGAAAGTGCACGAGGTCGAATCCTCCGGACCGCAGGAGCCGCGGGATCTCCGACTGTTCCGAGAGCGAGTAGCCTCGCGAGTGCGCCTCGACCGGCGCGACGCCGGGAGCGAGCGCCCGGAGCCGGGAAGAGGCGCCGTTCGGCACCACGGCGACGAATTCGACGCCGGGAAGCTTCGCGGGTGCGCGCGCGAGGATCTCGCGGACGTAACGGCCGATCCCCCCGTCGTCGAGCTTGCGGGCATCGATCGCGACCCGGGTCACTGCAGTCAGCCGAGGCGCTCGCGCACCACGTAGACCGGCTTTCCCTGCGACTCGTGGTAGGTCCGCGCGAGCATCTCGCCGAGCAGGCCGAAGGTGATGAACTGGAGCCCCGTCACCACGAGCAGGATCGCGAGCAGCACGATCGGACGACCGGCGAGTTCCACCCCGAGGAAGACCCGCTGGACGCCGAGCACGAGCAGCATGGCGAGCCCGAGCGCCGCCCCGCCGAGCCCGAGCAGCCCGAAGACCTGGATCGGTCGCGTCGAGTAGTCCGACAGGAACTTGACCGTCATCAGGTCGAGGATCACCCGGACCGTCCTCGAGAGACCGTACTTCGATCGTCCCATCGTGCGCGGCCGGTGATGGACCGGCATCTCCGTCACCCGCGCTCCCTGGTCCCCGGCGATCGCCGGGAGGAACCGGTGCATCTCCCCGTAGAGGTTCAGCGACTTCGCGATGTCGGCGCGGTACGCCTTGATGCCGCAGCCGTAGTCGTGGAGCCGCACGTCGGTCGCCCACGAGATCATCCCGTTCGCGATGCGCGACGGGAGGATGCGCGTGATCGCGTCGTCCTGCCGCTCGTGACGCCAGCCCGACACGACGTCCCACCCGTCCTCGAGCCTCGCGAGCAGGGCCGGGATGTCGGACGGGTCGTTCTGCAGGTCGCCGTCCATCGTCACGATCGTCCCGCCCCGAGCGGCCTCGAAGCCCGCCGCGAGAGCGGCGGTCTGGCCGAAGTTGCGACGGAAGCGGATGGCGCGGACGCGCGGGTCGCGCGTCCGGACCTCCGAGAGCCGCTCCCAGGTCGAGTCTCCCGACCCGTCGTCGACCGCGACCACCTCGGCGTCGAGACCGGCCCGGTCGACGACGGCGAGGAGTTCCTCGAAGAACCGGGGGACCGACTCCTCCTCCTCGAAGAACGGCACCACGACGGAGATCGCGGGGCCGGGACGTTCCCCGGTCACAGGTACTTGCCCGCGACGAGCGCGAGGCGGCGACGGGTCGCCTCCGGGACCGTCGAGCGATCGGTCACGATCGCTCCCTCGAGCGCGTGGTGACAGCCGCAGTCGCCCTCCGGCAGCGCCGCGGCGAGCCCCGCGACGGTCGCGCGCGCGCGGTCGGCGTTCTCGTGGAGGACGCGCAGGATCGCCCCCGCGTCGACCTCCGCCTCGCTCTCGTGCCAGCAGTCGTAGTCGGTCGACAGGGCGAGGGACGCGAAGCACATCTCCGCCTCGCGGGCGAGCTTCGCCTCCTGCAGCGCCGTCATCCCGATCACCGCGCCCCCGATCGAGCGGTAGAAGTTCGACTCGGCGCGGGTCGAGAACTGCGGACCCTGCATGCAGACGTAGGTTCCGCCCCGGTGGACCGTCGCGCCGGTCGCGGCCGCCGCGGTCGCGACCGGACCGCGGAGACCGGCGCAGGTCGGGTCGCCGAACTGCACGTGGGCGACCACGCCCTCGCCGAAGAAGGTCGCGACGCGGCCGACGCTCCGGTCGAAGAACTGGTCGGGAACCACGAGGTGGCCCGGCACGATCTCCTCGCGCAGGCTGCCGACCGCGCCGATCGAAACCA
>JAGWVP010000553.1 GCA_018970825.1 bacterium
ACCTCCTGCTCTCGCTCGCACCCGAGGAGGTGTCGCGCGCCCTCTACGGCGACAACCTCTTCCCCGAGTCGCCCGGGATCGCCGCGTGGATCGCCGAGCGGACCGGGCCCGGCGACCGGATCGCGGTCTTCGGCTCGGAGCCGCAGATCCCGTTCCTCGCCGGTCGGCGTTCCGCGACCGGCCACGTCTACATGTACCCGCTGCTCGAGCCCCAGCCCGACGCCCGGTCGATGCAGGAGGAGATGATGCGCGAGGTCGCGGCCTCGCGTCCGGCGTTCGTGGTCTCGGTGCGCGTCCCGACCTCGTGGGTGCGGCGCGACGACTCCGACGCCCGCGTGCTCGACGAGATGGCCTCCTTCCTGCGCGACGACTACGCGCCGTGCGGCGTCGTCGTCGCCGACGCCGACGGGCGGAGCCGAACCCTGTGGGAATCCGACGCGGCGTCGGTCCGCGGATCCGACGGCGTGCTCGCGGTCGTGCTGAGACGCCGCGACTTCGTCCCCGCCGCGAACCGGTCCGCGCCCCCCTGACGGGAATCGCGCGGACGGCGCGGGGCTCGACGCGCGATCAGGGCAGGTCGAGCCACTTGCGATTGTAGGGGATCGCCCCGCCCGCGTCGCCGAGCGTGTCGAGCGGCGGGCTCCAGCGCCCGATCTTGCTGTGGCGCCACCCCTGGTCGACGAAGCCCTCCATCATCTTGAAGGCCGCGAGCGTCGGGTCGACCACCGGGATGCCGAGGTCCTTCTCGATCTCCTTGCCGAACCCGACGAGCGGGCCGCCGCCGAGGATGACCACCTCGGCACCGTCCTCCTCGATGGCGCGGCGCGCCACCGCGACGAGCTTGCGACGCAGCGACTCGTGCGAGTCGTTCTCGTCCCACTCGCTGTAGGACCGGAACGACACCGCCTTGCCCTCCACGCCGAGCGCCTTCACGTAGTCGTGCTTGGGCGGCGTCCACTTGGAGGTGCCCGTCAGCACGGCGAAGCGATGACCGAGCAGCGCAGCGACGTGGTAGGCGGCCTCGGCGATGCCCAGGACGGGAATGTCGAGCATCTCCTTCATCGCGTCGATGCCGACGTCGGAGAACCCGGCGACGATGATGCCGTCGTACCGCTCGCGCGCCTTCCAGGCGATCCTGATCGACTCGACCGTGCAGATGGCGAGGTCGACGTAGCTGAACACCTTGTGGCTCGAGAAGTTCTCCGTCGGCTCGATGTAGGTCGCGTCCACGACGGTGCCCGGGAACGCGATCCTGCGACACGCGGCCTCCATCTGCTCCGCGGTCTCCTTCGCCGTGTTGGGGTTGATGACGAGGATGCGTCGGGTCTTCGCGTTCGTGGTCATGGCGACTCTCTCGACCTCCTTCGCTCCGGCTTCGGGGCCGGGTGAAGCCCTTTTCCGCCGGGATCGCAAGCGTCCGCGCGCGACGTGGGAGGGTTCGCGATGCACGCCCTCGGGACACTCGCGCGACGAGCGCGGCCGCGGGAATCAGCCCGGGTCGGACAGGCTCCAGCCCAGGACGACGTCCGGGATCGCGAGCAGGACGCCGACGATCCGCCACTCCGAGGGCGTCCACCAGAAGATCGCGTTCTGCTCGAAGCGTGCCGCCCATGCGCACGCCCTCTCCCGGTCGACCCCGGGCACGAGCAGCGAGGGCTCGAACCAGGGAGCGCGCGAGGCGACGTCGGTTCCGCCCGCGTCGCCCGCACCGG
Source organism: bacterium (assembly GCA_018970825.1). Taxonomy (GTDB): domain Bacteria; phylum Desulfobacterota; class Binatia; order UBA12015; family UBA12015; genus REEB422. The sequence goes on from JAGWVP010000553.1 coordinate 1,713, forward strand.
TCGCGGCGCCGACGCCGACGCAGTCGACCGCCCGGAGCCCCGCGCGGGCGACCTCGAGTCGCAGAGCCCCCTGGTCGGCGTGGTTGCGATCGGGCGGGCGCCCGGGCTCGCTGCGGGGGTGCCAGGCCGTCACCACCGCAGCGGCGGTCGCACCGGGGAACGGCCACGCGCCCGCCCGACCGGGCGGCCCGGGGTGCAACACCCGGTCGCGCCCGGTGCCGGGATCGCGGAACTCGAGGCGCGTGCGGGCGTAGGCCTCGATCAGTGCGCCGGGAGCCCCGGGGACGAAGGTCGCCTGGCCCACGGCAGCGTGTCGTAGCTTTCGGCGGCGCGGGCGCGCCAGAGGTGCTCCGCCGGTTCGGGCCCGCCGCCGACGGTGCGGAGAAGATCGGGGTTCACTCCGGGCCCCGGCGAAGGTAACCTTCCCGTCATGGAGGAGGACGTCCACTCTCGCCGGGTCGCGGCCCCGGTCCTCGTCGGACGGCGGTCGCTTCTCGCCCGCGCGGCCCGCACGGCGGGCGTGATCGCGATCGCCCCGGCCGTCGCACGGCTCGCGGGCGGCTGCGACGTCTCGGGCAGCGCGGGCGTCGCGAACGCCGACGAGCGCGCGGCGTCGAAGGGCCCGGCGGACGTCGCACCCGCCGTCCCGGCGGAACGGTCCGCGCCCGCGGGCGGCGACGCGTCGGCCGGGATCACGCCCGAGATCGATCGCCTGCTGCAAACCTCGGAATTCGTTTACGTGTCGAGCACGCGCAAGGACGGGACGCTCGGCCGCAAGGCCGAGATCTGGTTCACCTGGCAGGACGGCTCGGTCTGGCTCGGGACGCGTCCC
>JAGWVP010000554.1 GCA_018970825.1 bacterium
GCCGGCCGCCGCACCGAAACGATCGAGGACCCGGGCGATCCGTTCCTGCGCCGAGGTGCCGGCGACCAGGGCGCTCGTCGCGATCGCGCCCGCGTTCACCATCGGGTTGAACGGGCGCATCGTCGCCTCGTCGAGGACGATCGAGTTGAAGGCCTCGCCGGTCGGCTCGACCCCGACGCGCCGCAGGACCTCTTCGCGCCCGTGGTCCTCGAGCGCCATGCCGTAGACGAAGGGCTTCGAGATCGACTGGATCGTGAACGGCACGTCGCAGTCGCCGACCTCGTAGACGCGGCCGTCGGCCGTCACGATGCAGATGCCGAACGCGTCCGGGTCGGCCTTGCCGAGCTCCGGGATGTAGGTCGCGACCTCGCCCTCGTCGCAGTCGCGATGCCGCTCGTACACCCGGGCGATCAGGTCGGGGATGGGATCGTGGGCCATGCGACGTCTCCCTCCGGCGTCGCGCCTTCCCTCCGGACGCGGCCGCCGTCCCCGGGCTTCCTAGCAGCCGTGCCCGGGGCCGCCATCGGAAATGGTTCCCGCGCGGCCCGCGTCGCGACCCGCTTGACGCACGCCGGACCGACGGTCAACGTGCGTCGTCGAGGCATCCTGCCATGGCACTGCGGATCATCGGGGCCGGGGTCGGCCGGACGGGAACGAACTCGCTCAAGCTCGCCCTCGAACGGCTGACGGGCGGGCGCTGCTACCACATGGTCGAGGTGTTCGCGCACCCCGAGCACGTGCCGCCCTGGCGAGCCTCGTTCGAGGGCCGCGATCCCGACTGGGCGAAGCTCTTCGAGGGCTTCACCGCCACGGTGGACTGGCCGGCCGCGGGACGCTGGCGATCGCTCGCGACGGCATGGCCCGACGCACCGATCCTGCTCTCGACCCGCCGCGACGCGGAGCAATGGTGGCGCAGCGCCGAAGCCACGATCTTCGAGGTCTTCCGCCGCGAGCACCTCGGACCGGGGCAACGGGGGCTCGTGAACTCGCAGGAGAAGGCGGTCTCTCCCGCCGCCTCCGACGCGGCCCGGGAGTGGTCGCGCATGGGCGCCGCGATGATGCGCGACTTCAGTCCCGGGGGGCTCGACCGCGAAGCGGCGATCGCCGCCTACGAGCGCCACAACGCGGCGGTGCGCGCGGAGGTGCCGCGCGCGCGCCTGGTCGAGTGGCGGCCCGGCGACGGCTGGGAGCCGCTCTGCCGCGCGCTCGACGTGGCGGTCCCGGACGAGCCGTTCCCGCACGTCAACACGACCTCCGAGTTCCGCACCCGCGCCGGCTGGGACTGAGGCGCCCGTCGCCGCGGCCGGGTTCGACCGACGGAGTGTGCTGCGACGGGCGCGATCACTCGCAGCGGACCCGGCCCCCGATGCGACGGCACGCGAGGTCCGCGGAGACGCCGCACGACGTCGAGCCCTGCGCCGGGTTGGCCCCCAGCACGACCGTCGCCCGGACCGCCGCGCCGGGCGAGGCAGGGAGAGCGACGCCCTTCGTCGAGAAGCGCACGCCGACCTGCCGCCAGGCCGAGCCGTCGAGTTCGAGCGCGAACAGGCCGCGCGCGCTGTCCCGCGAACAGCCCGGCGCGTCGATCGAGCCCGAGCCGTTCGAGTAGCGGGCGACGGAGCCGCTCGTCCGCCAGCCGTCGCGACGCGAGTCGCAAGCGGCGGCGCCCGAGCCGGGCACGGAGTGCGTGGCCGAGGAGAGGTCGAGCAGGGCCGCCCCGCCCGGCACGTTCTCGATCCTCACCTGCAGGCCCGCATCGAGGCCGCGGCCCGAGGCGCGGTCGTCGGGGAACGAGAGCGTGCCCGCGAGTTTCGTCCAGGCCGCTTCGGCACCGAGGTCGACGCCTCCGAACTCGATCCGGACGTCGCGCAACGTGCCGCCGCCGGTGCAGATCTCCTGCTCGACGTGACCGCACGTCGCCGAAGGGAAGCGGTCGGGCGACCACCAGTTGCCCGAGGCGACGACCATCGAGAGCAGCTTCAGCGAGTCCTCGTAGTAGCCCTCGTCCCCGACCGGCGTCTGGATCATCACGTCCCAGAGGTCGTTCAGCCACTGCTGGTTCGACGGGTCGACGATCGCACCCGCGGCGAGCGGGCCGACGAAGGCCATCGAGAGGTAGGCCGAGTAGGGCAGCGGGTTGCCGTCGAGCGTGTAGCCGGAGTGGATGCCCCGGGGGCTGCCGCCGGTCGTGGTCCGGAACCACTGCTCGAGCTTGCCGACCGCCGCGCGCGCACGCGGCTCGCCGTTCATCGCGAAGTCGGTCGCGAGTCGCCACGGGTCGCGGGTCGCGTTGTAGACGTAGGCGCCGTCCCACGCGTCCTCGAGGAAGTAGGGCCAGGCGGGCTGCGGGTCGGAGAGCGGCATGCGGACGAAGTCCGGCAGGAGCCCGCTCACCGGCGAGTAGGTCGTCTGGATCTGGGAGACGATGCGGTAGGTCGTGTCGGTCACCCGGTTCCACGTCGCGGTGTCGCCGGTGACCGCACCGAACGCCCGGAAGTGGTCGGGAATGAAGTCCGACGTGCGCGTGCTGTCGT
>JAGWVP010000555.1 GCA_018970825.1 bacterium
GTGGCGCGCCTCGAGGCCGGCCACTCGCGGACGGGAGCGGGCCGGCCACGGGAAGATCGGCAGCACCCAGCGCCAGTCGATCGCGCAGCCGCGCCGATGGAGTTCGGCTGCGAGCTGGGCCGGGCGGCTCCCGCCGCCGGTGTCCTCGGGCGGCACGAGCGAGAGGACGAGCACGCGTCGGCCCGCGAGCGGTCCGCTCTCGCGCCCGGGTGCATCTTCGAAGGGCGAGACCCGCACGCGACGCTCCGGGAGGAGCCAAAGCCAGGCCCGCTCGCGCAGGGCCCTGGCGAGGGGGCCGCTCGCTCCGTCGAGCCAGGCGTCGACGCGCGCGTCGAGCGCGGGCGCGCCGTGCACCGCGCTCTTCAGGAGGTGGGAGAGCCGCTTGCGCGAGGGAACCGGCGGCGGTCCCGACCCGTCTCCCGTGCTCACGGTCGCAGCCCCGCGCCCGGCGGCCGCTTCGCGTAGAGGACGACCGTCTCGTCGGGGACGCGTCGCCACTCGCGATCGAGCCATTCGCGCATCGACGCCGGCACGATCTCGGGAAACGGCAGGAAGACGCGGTCGACCGACTCGAGCGTGCGCCACAGCGCGTCCGGTGCCGCGGCGACGCGCGTCTCGGCCGAGGCCGCGCCCATCGCGGTCGCCGGCGTGAAGGTCGTGCCGCGGCGGTCGCACTCCCAGTGGACGATGCCCGGCCGGTCGGCGACCACGAGCAGCGCCTCGTCGGGCCTCACGAGCTCGCGCACGCGTGCGCAACGCGCGGGCAGGTCGGCGTAGGCCGACGGCGGAGTCTCGATCGCGCGGGTCGCGGGAAACCCCGAGAGGCCCGCCGCGAGCACGAGAGCCGCCGCGATCGCCGCGCCGATCCGCTCGGCGCCGACGGCGCGCGGGCCGCGCGCGAAGGCGGCGATCCGCTCGGCTCCGCGCGCGACCAGCAGCGCCGCGGTCGCGACCGCGGGCAGCTGGTAGTACTCGGTGCCGCGCGCGGCGTCGTCGAACATGCGCGTGCCGAGCAGCGCCGACTGCACGACCACGCCTGCGCCCCAAGCCAGCAGCGCTCGCTCACTCGGGCCGAAGCGTTCCCGCCCCGGCGCGAGGGCCACGCAGGCGAGCGCGAGCCCCGCGGGCGTGAAGACGATCTCGACCAGCTGGCGAGCGATGCGGGCCCACAGCGCGGGCCTCGCCCAGAGCGAGGGATCGACCCAGCCCGACGCGACCATCGCGCCCGGCACCGGGTAGGCGCGGTGGATCGCGGCGGCGTGCGCGTACCAGGCGGCCGCCAGCGCCGCGCCTGCCGCGAGGCTCGCGAACAGGGCCGCGCGCGATCGGCGGGTGGGATCGTCGCCTGCGCGAGTCGCACCGTCGACGCCTGCGTCGACGCCTGCGTCGTCCGCGGTGATCGCGACCGCGAGCGCCGGTGCGAGCCAGAGGATCGCGTGCGGCTTGAGCAGCAGCGCGAGAGCGGTCGCGGCACCCGTCGCGACCGCGCGACCTCGCGACGGGTGTTCTCGCCATCTCCGCGCGAGCAGCAGCGCGGCGAGGCTCGCCGCGACCATCGAGGGGTCCGTCATGAACGCGCGCGAGTAGGCGATCGCGGCCGGCGCGAGGACGAACCACGCGGCCGCGAGTGCGGCGCGCAGCGGCGGGCCGTCGCGATGCACGATCGCCGCGAGCAGGAGCGCGCCTGCGAGCCACGAAGCGATGCCGATCGCTCGACCGATCGCGTCGATCGGCGCGCCGGTCGTCCGCGCGAGTGCCGCGGCGAGCCCGGGCACGAGCGGCAACTCCTTCACGAAGTACCCGGGCGTGCCGACGTCGTCGACCATCGGACGCAGCCAGGAGGAGCGGCCCCGGGCGAGGTTCCGGGCGACCATCGCGGTGTGGGTCTGCTTGCCGGCCGCCCCCTCGAAGAGCGGCGCCGAGAGCCCCCCGGGGTACCGGACGAGCAGGCCGAGCAGGAGGATCGGGGCGAGCAGGCGCAAGAGGGCCCCGTCCACCCGGCCCCTCCGGGTGCCCATCCGGCCTGCCATCGTCGGGCGCCTAGCGCGGATGTCTAAAGAAATCGATGGCCTCTGCCGTGAAAGATTCCATTCGGTCGCCCGTCTATCGGGTGCCTAATTCGAGGATCCCGCTCGTGCGCCCCGAGAGAATCGGCCTTGCCGTCCGCCATTGCATCCCGCAGGGGGCGCCGCTATACGAGGGTCGGTCGAGTTGAGTCCGGGGGGCGCAACCGTGGTCGGTGGGGTGGTCGTGGAGGCGGGCAAGGGCCCGGCAGGCTTGGCTTCGAGCGCCGTGGGGGGGAAGTCCCGCGCGGGTGGCTACGCCGCTGCTGCAGTCGCTCTCGCGATCCTCGGCCTGGGGCTCGGCTGGGCGCAGGCCATTTGGCCGCTGAACCAGCAGTCTTCGAAGGCTCTCGCACGCAGGGCCCAGTCTTTTTGGGACATGCGACTGTCGGGCGACAGCATGGGAGCCTACGACTACATGACCGAGGCCTACCGCCGGAGGGTCGACCCCGCGGGCTTCGCCCGGTC
>JAGWVP010000556.1 GCA_018970825.1 bacterium
GAGCCCGCCGTAGACGCCGGTCGTCGCGACCGCCCCCCAGAAACCGAGGAGATTCGCGGCGAGCCAGAGGCAGGCGAGCCGAAGGTGGACGAGCCGTTGCGGGCGCACTCCCCACAGGAGCCACATCACGGCGATCCCCGAGAACAGGAAGTAGCCGAGCAGCCACATCATGTGCACTCGCGCGTGCCCGACCCAGGTCGGGTTGAAGACGTGGGTGTCGGAGAAGTCACGCACCCAGGGTCCGAAGAACTCGAGCGCGCACAGGGTGAGCAGAAGCCGGACCAGGGTGAGCCCGCGAGTGCCGGGGTCGATCGCGTCGTCCATCACGCATCCTCCACGGGGCGCCCCGGGAAAGGGGGGCCGCCCCCGGAAGGCGAAGCAGAAGCCGCTCCGCCGGGCGAACCGCGTCTCCGCCCGCAGGACCCGACACGGGTCGCGGATCGCGTGCGATGGTAGACTCCCCGGAAGGCGCGACGAAGGGCGCGCCGCGCCCGCCATGCCAGGCCGCTCTCTCCGCCCCGCCACCTGCATCGCCGCCGCCCTCGTGTTCGCCTGGGCGTTCCGGCTTCGCACCGACGGCATCTCGCGCGACTTCTGGCTCCTGCAGGACCAGGTGGGCGACTGGCAGACCGTCCAGGGGAACTTCGCCTCGCTGCCGCTCACCGGCCCGGCCAAGACCGGCGGCGGCACCCACCTCGGCCCCTTCTACTACTGGTGGCTGTGGCTCGCGCGGAACGCGCTCGCGCCGTGGACGGGCAGGCTTCCCCACGCGATGGGGATCGCCACCGGCGCACTCGACGCGGCCGCGTTCGCGCTGCTCTTGCCGGCGATCGAGAGCGCGGGCGTGCCGCTCCTCGCGTCCGCCGGGGCCGTCCTGCTCGCTTCGACCGTGCCCTACGAAGCGGCCCTCGCGCGGGCGGGCTGGAACCCCTGCTTCGCGCTCGCGTGCCTCGACCTCGCGCTCGCCCTTTTCCTCCTCGGACGCCACCGCATGACCACCGCGCGAGCGGCCCTCGTGACGGCGATCGCGTGGGCGGGCGTCGCGAGCCACCTGTCGGCGATCGTCGTCGCCATGCCGATCCTCGCCTGCACCGTCGCAGCCGCGTCCCCGCGAGGTTCGCGCCGCTCCCTCGCCGTCGCTGCGACGGTCGCAGCGGTCGTGCTCGCGATGCAGGTCCCGTGGCTGCTCGCGCAGCAGGGCATCGGGACGCGTGCATGGACCCCGACGGCCGGAGACCTGCCCCTGGCGATGCAGGCGGGCGGCACGACCGCCCCCGGCCGGGCGAACCCGGGCGATCCAGGTCCCCCGGACACCCCGTCGGACGCGGGCACCGCCGTCACGCGGACCATGGACGCGATCGGGGCCGAGCCCGCCCGGCTGCTCTCGGCTCGCGGGATCTCGTTCGTCGCGGGAGAGGCCCCGGCGCTGCTCCTGCGTTCGCTCCGGCTCCCCCCCCCGGTGCCGACCGCGCTGCTCGCGATCGCGGCCGCGCTGGTCGTCGCGGGGCTCCTCCGGGGTCGCATCGAAGCGCTGCCCGCGGCCGCGGCCCTGCTCCCGCTCGCGGTCGCGGCGGTCGCCTGCGGAGCGCTGGAGGCTTCGCTGCCCTCCTACTTCGCGATCGCGCTTCTCGGCCCGCTCGGCCTCTTGTCCGCACTCGCGGTCGCGAGCCTGCCGCCGCGTGCGGCGACCGTCGGCGGCCTCCTCCTGCTCGCCTCCGCGCTCGCGGGACAGCCGCACCGAGTGGAGGACCGGAGGTGGGACCACAGCTGGCGCTGGTACGAGCCCACCGTGCGCGGGGCACGAGAGGTCGCGGCCCGCGGCATCCCGGTGCGTGCGGTCGAGGGGCCGGGGCCGGACCATGGTCGAGAGGCCGCGAGCGCGCTCGCGCACTGGCTCGGGGCGACGATCGAGCCGACCGCGACGAGCGTCGCGCGGATCTCGGGCGACGGCTCGGTCCGCTGGGTCGATTCCCCCTGAGGCATCGGCGGAAGGACGGGCCCCCGCTCTCACTCCCACCAGTCGAGCGCGGCGCGCATCGCCGCCTCGAACTGCTCGAAGTCGCCCCGTGCGCGCACGGCCGCGATCGTCTGGGCATCGGGCCCGACCAGCGTTCGCAGCGGCGTCGCCGGATCGAGAGCCGCGCGGACGATCGCATCCGCGACGAGTTGCGGGTCGGGCGTGGCTCCCCCGGCATCGAGGGCGGACAGCCGCTCCCGGAACCGGACCGCGCGCTCGAAATACGCCGAGCGCTCCCAGGCCGGCGGCCGGACGACGTTGCCGTCGAACGCCGTCTCGAAGCGCCCGGGTTCGACGAGCGCGAAGCGCAGGCCGAAACCCCTCATCTCGTAGTGGAGGGCCTCGGTGAGCGCCTCGAGCGCGTGCTTGGACGCGGCGTAGGCACCGCCGTAGGGCACCGCGACCAGGCCCGCGATGCTGGAGACGTTCACGACGACGCCCGAGCCTCGCTCGCGCCACGCGGAGAGGACGCGTCGCAGCACCCGGACCGGACCGCGCACGTTCGTGTCG
>JAGWVP010000557.1 GCA_018970825.1 bacterium
GCGAAGGCGGCGACGAAGCCCGCGTCGCGACGACGGACCGTGACGGTGCGAGGCGAGGCGAAGGCGGAAGCGAAGCCGAAGCGGCGCACCGGTGTCGCGAAGAAGTCGACACCCGGAGCCGCCGCCGTCGCGGCGCGAGGCGCCGCCGGCTCGGCGCGCAGGCGGCCCGTCGCGAAAGCGCCCGCGAAGGCGAAGACGACTCTCGGACGGAGCCGGCGTCGTCGGGCCCCGGCCCCGGCGTCGCGAGCGCTGGTCGCGCGCGCGTCCGCCGCGGCCCGCCGGGAGGCTTCCGCGGGCTGGCGCGACGCGTATGCCGAGATGCAGCGCAGCGCGCGCGGCCTCGAAGCCTCGATCGGGGACGTTCGCGACGGTCTTCGCCACGCGGAGCGCGAGATCCGCGAGCAGGCGAGAGCGCGCATCCTCGGTCTCCGGGAGGAGGTCGAGGAGCAGGTCCGCGGGCTGCGCCGCCGCCAGCGCGAGGCGGTCGGAAAGATCGAACGGGTCCGCGGTGCGGCCGGCGAGTCGTGGGTCGAGATCCGGCGATCCTTCGACGCGATCGTCTCGGACACGCGCGCGACGGCGGCCTCGGTCGCGGCGCGGCTCAAGCACGCCCTCCTGTCCTGACCGGGCGGGTATCCTCGACCCGGTCGGGCTCGCACTCGTTGACGCGGGCGGGCCGCGGGCATAAGCGCGCGGGATGACCCAGCGGCTGCGGATCGACGACCCGGCGCTCCTCTCGGGAGATCCCTTCCCGTTCTACGGCGAGTTGCGCTCCCGCCCCGGTCTCTGGCGCGACGAGGATGCGGACCTCTGGGTCGCGACCCGGATCGAGCACGTCGTCGCCATCTCGCGCGACCCGGCGACGTTCTGCTCGAGTCGCGGGGTGCTGCCGTCGGACCGCCAGCGCACGCTCACGCCGCGCGAGTCGGTGCTCTACATCGACCCGCCGGAACACGCGAAGTACCGCAAGCTCGTCCAGCCCGTGTTCGCGCCGGGCCGGCTGCGAGCCCTCGAGAGTCGGGTGCGCGAGATCGTCCGCGGCCTGCTCGACGCGATCGAGCCGGGCCGCGAGGTCGACTTCGTCCCGGCGTTCTCGGTCCCGCTGCCGCTCGTCGTGATCGCCGAGATGCTCGGCATCCCGTCGGCCGACCGCGAGCGCTTCAAGGCCTGGTCGGACGCCGTCATCGAGGCCGGGACGCGCCAGACGCCGGAGAACATGGCCCAGGCGATGGAACTCCTCGGCTACTTCTCCGAGGTGCTGGCGATCCGGCGGGCCGATCCGGCCGACGACCTGATCTCGCTGCTCGCGACGGGCGAAGTCGACGGCGAGCGCCTCGAGGAGTTCGACATCCTCATGTTCTGCATGTCGCTGCTCGTCGCGGGCAACGAGACGACGCGCAACCTGGTGTCGCACGGCGTGCACGCGCTCTCGACCAACCCGGCCGAACTCGCGGCGCTGGTCGCCGACCGGTCGCTCGTGCCGCGGGCGGTCGAGGAGATGCTGCGCTGGGGAACCCCGATCGCGGGCTTCCTGCGCACCGCGACGCGAGAGGTCGAGGTCTTCGGCGCGAGGTTCGCCGAGGGCGACCAGGTCCTCATGGTCTACGCGGCGGCGAATCGCGATCCCGCGGTCTTCGGGGACGACGCCGAGGAGTTCCGCGTTTCGCGCGACGCGAGCGGCCACGTCGCCTTCGGATTCGGCGAGCACTTCTGCCTGGGCGCGGTGCTGGCCCGCATGGAGGCGAGGATCGCCTTCGAGGAGATCCTCGCCCGCTTCGGCCGGATCGAGCCCGCCGGTCCGATCGAGCGCCTGTCGTCCAACGTGATGCGAGGGGTGGTCCGACTGCCCGTCGTGCTGCGGGCCTGAAGGGGCGATGCAGCCGCGGACGGTGGACACGTCGGCAGCGGGCGGGCCCCGTCCGCCGATCGAGGTTCGCGACCCGTCGAGCGGTCGGGTCGTGGGCACGGTCCCGAACGACGCACCGGAGACGGTCGCCCGGATCGTGCAACGCGCGCGCGCCGCCCGCCCGGCGTGGGACGCGATGGGAGCGAGGGCGAGGGGACGGGCGCTTCGCGCGGCACGCAAGGCCTTCGTGCGCGCTCGTCGCGAGGTCGTCGACCTGCTGGCGGCGGAGACCGGCAAGCCGATGAACGACGTGGTGGGAGAGGCCTTCGCGGTCTGCCTCGACGTCGGCTCGGCGGTTCGGCACGCGCCTCGCGCGCTGCGCCCGGAGTTCGTCGGGACCCGTCTCCCCGGGGGCAAGACGCGGATCGTGCGCCGCGTGCCCCACGGCGTGGTCGGGGTGATCGGGCCGTGGAACGCGCCTCTCACGCTCACCCTGGGCGACGCGGTTCACGCGCTCGCGGCCGGCAACACGGTCGTCGTGAAGCCCTCGGAGACGACTCCGCTCGCGGTGCGCCGCGCGGTCGAGGCGCTCTCCGCTGCGCTTCCTCCGGACGTGCTCGCCTGCACGACCGGCGACGGCGAGACCGGGGCGGCGCTGGTCGACCACGTCGAC
>JAGWVP010000014.1 GCA_018970825.1 bacterium
CGAGGGCTGGCTCGCCGAGCACATGCTGATCCTCGGCGTGGAGGATCCGCAGGGCAAGACGACCTACGTCGCGGCCGCGTTCCCGTCCGCCTGCGGCAAGACGAACTTCGCGATGCTCATCCCGCCCGCGCAGTTCAAGGGCTGGAAGATCTGGACGGTCGGCGACGACATCTCCTGGATGCGCGTCGGGGCCGACGGACGTCTCTGGGCGATCAACCCGGAGGCCGGCTACTTCGGCGTGGCCCCCGGCACGAGCAGCAAGTCGAACCCGAACGCCATGCGCTGCGTCGAGCGGAACACGCTGTTCACGAACGTCGCGCTCACCCCCGACGGCGACGTCTGGTGGGAGGGCATGGACGGCGAGGTCCCGGCCGAGCTCATCGACTGGCAGGGGCGTCCGTGGAAGCGCGGCTCGACCGAGAAGGCGGCGCACCCGAACAGCCGCTTCACCGCGCCGATGTCGAACAACCCCGTGCTCTCGCCCCAGGCGAACGACCCGCAGGGCGTGCCGATCTCCGCGATCATCTTCGGCGGGCGTCGCTCGACGACGGTGCCGCTCGTTCTCGAGAGCTTCAACTGGACCCACGGCGTCTACCTCGGCGCCACGATGGGCAGCGAGACGACCGCGGCCGCGATCGGACAGGTCGGCGTCGTGCGCCGCGACCCGATGGCCATGCTGCCCTTCTGCGGCTACGACATGGGCCGCTACTTCCAGCACTGGCTGGACATGCAGCATGCGATCCCGAACCCGCCGAAGATCTTCCAGGTGAACTGGTTCCGGCAGGACAAGAACGGCAAGTTCGTGTGGCCCGGCTTCGGCGACAACATGCGCGTGCTGAAGTGGATCGTGGACCGCGCCGAGGGGCGTGCCGACGCGAAGGAGACGGCCCTCGGCTGGGTACCCGCCGACGGCCAGATCGACACGAAGGGACTCGACGCGACGCCCGAGCAGGTCGCGGCCGCCATGGCGATCGATCACGAGGAGTGGAAGCGCGAGTTCGAGCTGCAGAAGGAACTCTACGAGAAGCACGCGGGGACGATGCCGCGTGCGCTCGTCCTGCAGCGCGAACTCCTCATGTCGCGCCTCTGATTCCCGGATCCCGCAGGTCGAGGTTCGCCGTCGAACGGAGCCTGGCCGGGTTCGCCGCCTCAGGCCGCCCCGGCGCGCACCATGAGGCAGTCGTACTCGATCACCCGGAGCGTCGCGGGATCCCACGAGACGGGGAACAATCCGGCGACTTCGAAGCCCGCCTTCTCGAAGGTCGAGATGCTCTCGGTGAAATGGGGCATGCCGTCGTAGATCGGTACGACCGACACCTCGCTCTGCAGGAGCATGATCCCCTCGCACCCGTCGGGAAGCCCTGCGAAGACCTCCAGGTCGAAACCCTGCGTGTCCATCTTGAGGAAGACCCGAGTCCCGGCGAATCCGAACGCCGGGTCCGCCATCAACTCGGCGAGTCGGCGGACCTCGACGCTCTCGAACCGCCCACTCGTCGCGCGCGAGCCGAACCGTTCCTCGCACCATTCATTGGGCGACAGGAACGACGTGAAACCCGAGCTTTCCGTGACCCAGATGTCGCGCTGACCGCCGGTGCGTCCGAGTGCCATCCGGTGGCATTCCCAACGCCGGTCGTCACGGGAAACAGCGGACAGGGCCTCGAACTCACTCGCGATCGGCTCGAATGAGACGATCCTTCCCGAGTATCCGAGATTTCGGAGTCCGAGGCCGAACTGGCCCTTGTTTGCACCGACGTCGAGGACGAGGTCGATTCCGAGCCGGTCCAACGCGGCCTTGAGTGTGGCCTGCCTCAGAAAGTCGTTCATCCCTCGGGCCAGGGCGGAATCCTCCACCGGATCCAGGACGATCGCTCCCGCAGGGTAGAGGTGATGGACCAGGGCCTCGCCGCGATGAACGAGGTACGTCCCGGAACTCAACCCGCGGATCCGCAGTCCCGTCGCTCGCCCGAAGGCCCCCCTCAGGACTTCCTTGATTCCACCCATCGGCGATCACCCTTTCCTTTCGGGACGACTCCTGCCACGCGCAGAGGATGCCGGCCAGAGGGTCAGGAGAACCCGCCGGCTGGACTTCCCTCTCCCGGGGCTCGATCACGACCGCGCGCGAGCCGGAGCACGGTGGACAGGGCCTGGAGACCGAGGGCGGTCCGGAGACGCACGATGGTCCTCATCGGCCAACTCCCCTCGATCGCCCCCCCCTGGCGCATACACCTCTGGAACGTCTCGTCGCCCATGATGCTCCGGGCGTAGGCGTTGCGGACTCGCCAGCCGGAGGAGTTCCGTGAATCGACGGCATTCCAGAGACACTGAACGAACAGGTAACTGTAGAGGTCGAGAAGTTTCCTGCGAAGCGCGGGTGCAGCCTCCTCCGGCACGCAGCGATCGACGAACTCCTCCCATGCGCGAAGCTTCGGGGCCATGCATTCGTAGAGCCTCGGATGAAACCTGAGCAAGAGCGAGGTCGGGGAGCGGTGCATGTACCTGAACAATGCACGGTCGACGACGACGAAGCCGTCGGGGGCATGCTGGATGTAAGCGAGGTTGAAGAGCAGATCCTCCCCGGTGTCGATCTCGGACGGAAAGCGGACCCGCTGGCGCTCGATGATCTCCCGACGGTACAGCTTGTTTCCGGCGGAGCCGAGAAGCCGCTTCTCGAAGAGCGTGAAGGCGGCCTCGCGAGGGACGCGTTCGACCTCCTGCCCACCACCGTAGAGGTGCTCCCGCCGGCGGCTCCGGGCGGAGATCAAATCCTCCTCGGCATATCCGCAGACGACCACGGCATCAGGGGACGACTCGGCCAGACCGACCATCGTGGAGGCCCAGTCCGACGCCAGGACGTCATCGCTATCGAGAAAGCCGACGTAGCGGCCCGTGGCCCTCTCGATGCCCGAGTTGCGTGCGCTCGACACCCCGCGATTCGGGCCATCGAGAAAGCATACGCGGGAATCGCTGGCCCGGTACCGCTCGCAGATCGACGCGGATCGATCGGTGGAACCATCGTTCACGAGGACGACCTGCAGATTCCTCTCGTCCTGTGCGAGAGCACTTGCGATCGACTCATCGAGCCATCTCTCGGCGTTGAAGACCGGGATGATCACGGACACGACGGGATCGGACATCGATGCTCCTCTGCCGAGGCTTCGTCCGCTCGAGCCTCGATGGTACCGGCCCTGCGGGATCATGGTTGTTGCAGCGGGAGGGGCGCGGTGTCGAGACCTGGCCGATCGCCCCGGTCCCCATCGACCTGTCGACGTCCGCCCTCCGGACCCGGAGAAGTGGGTTCTCGGCGCACCCGGTCCAACGCGTTCTCCAGGGACGACGTTCGCAGGTACCGCTGCAGTCCGCGCGCCGCCGGTTCTTCCTCCTCCTGGTTCGGGATCAGGGTTCCTGCCGGGTGGAAATGACGGACCGCGGCCCCCCGCGTCGCAGAAGGTAGGTGTCTCGAGTCAGGCCGATCGTCTCCACGCCCGCGACCGTGCGGGGGACTTTCCCGGCTGCCTCCCTGAGATTTGCCGTCACGCCCTCTCCCTCACGACACCAGGGTCGTGATCGATCGCGCGCGAACCTTCGAGGACCGGGCCGAGCCGCCGGCGCAGCCGAAGCGCCCGATCGAAGGCGACCAGCCCGGACGCCGTCCCGAGCCCGACGATCGCCCGGAGAGTCCTATTGCCCTCGATTGCGCTGCTGAAGCGCATGCAGCGACGAAAAGTCTCGTCCCTCAGAATGCTCCGAGCATAGGCCCGACGGGCCCGCGGAGCATCCGGACTTCTCGAGTCGATCGCGTTCCAGAGACACCCGATGAAGAGAGTTCCGTACACGTCGAAGACGGCCTTGCGAATCTCCGGCCTCCGTCCCTCCGAGACCCGGGCGTCGATGTAAGCCTCCCATGCCCGGACCTTGGGTGCCATGCATTCGTAAATCCGCGGACGAAAGGTCACGGAGAGTGCCGTCCCGGAACGCCGAACGTACTCGTAGAGGGGACGATTCAGAATGGTGAACCCCGCGGCCACCCGTCGCTCGTACTCCAGGTTGAAAAGCAGGTCTTCCCCGCGATCGATCTCCGGATCAAAGCGGATCCGATACCGATCGATCCACTCCCGTCGGTACACCTTGTTGAAGACCGTCCCGAGCATCCTCCGTTGGAACACCGAGAGCACTTCGTCGGCGCCGAGCCGACTCAGTGTCCGGGTCGCGTCATGGACGTACTCGGTGACATGCGTCGGTCGGGCGAGGAGATCGATCACGGTGAACCCGCAAATCACGAGGGCATCTCCGGAGCCCTCCGCGAGACGGATCATCTCCGCCGCCCAGTCGGGCATGGCCCGGTCGTCGCTGTCGACGAACCCGACGTAGCGTCCCCGGGCCCGGTCCAGCCCCAGGTTCCGCGCACAGGACACTCCCCGGTTTGGCCCCTCCACGTATACGATCCGTGGGTCGGCGCGGAGGAAACGCTTGCAGATCGCGGCCGAGCCGTCGGTGGAGCCGTCGTTCACGAGGATGATCTCGAGGCTCGCCTCGGTCTGCGCGACCACGCTTCCGAGGCAGTCACCCAGCCATCGCTCGGCATTGTAGACCGGGATGATGACCGACATCAGGGGTTCGGACATGGGCATGGCGCTGTGGCTTCGTGGGCCCGCGGGTCGAACTTCGCGATGCCACGAGCGCACCGTCCTAGTAGCACAAAAGTTCGTCCTGACCATACGGGTGCAACCGCGAGGCTTGGTCCGGCCGACAGGGCACGAGCCGCCTCCCTGGGGGGGACGCGGACGGTTGCGCCACACCGGGGAATGCGACCGATCGGTAGGCCGGAGCCACCCGCGAAGTGCCGGGAAGGCTCGCCGCCTCTCCGACTCCGACGGTGCGAACGGTCGGCGAGCCGCCCGGGCCCGCGAGGGCCCGCCGGCTCAGCGCACGTAGCCGAGCGCCCGGAGCTGGCTCTCGCGTTCCGGGTCGATCGCCGGCGGCACCTGGTCGTTGGCCGGCCGCGGCAGCGCGGCGAAGGCACGCGCCTCGAAGCGGAGCGCCCCCGAGACGCCGTCGTCCTCGACGCGCTCGGTCTCCCCGGGCGAGGCCCCGAGGTCGTAGAGTTCCGAATAGACGAGCCCGTCGGAAGTCGTGACGTCGATGACCTTCGCGCCGTCGCTCCCGTAGCCGGCGAGGATCCGGTTGCCGCTCGAGTCGACGTCCTCGATCCAGACGCGGTGCGGATCGTCGAGGCCGCGGCCGTCGACGCCGGTCGGCGGGGGGATCCCGAGCGACGCGAGGATCGTCTCGAAGAGGGCGCGCGTCGACACCCGGCGCCGCACCCGCTCGCCCGCGCGCCACTGCCGCGGCCACTTCACGACGAGCGGCACGTGCACCTCGGGCTCGTAGGGCAGTTGCCCGTGGCCCGCGAGACCGTGCTCGCCGAGCAGCTCGCCGTGGTCCGAGGTCACGACGACCAGCGCGTCGTCGTAGCGCCCGGTCCGCACGAGCGTGTTCACCACCGCGCCGACGGCACGATCCGCGACGACCACCTCCGCATCGTACTGCGAGACGAAATGCGCCTGCATGCGCGGCTCGACCGGCATCCCGGAGTCGACCGCGACGGTCATCGAAGAGCCGAGGTCCGGCTGCTTGGTCGGGAACCTCGTGTCGAGCGGCGGCAGCGGGTCGTAGGGCTCGTGCGGGTCCAGCACGTTCACGAACAGGAAGAGACGGTCGGTCTGGCGCTCGATCCACTGCGCCACTTCCTCGGCGAGCTTCGGCGGGAACGCGAGCGCGTCGTCGTTGCGGAACTCCTCGAAGCCGCGGTCGAAGCCGAAGGCGCGGGCGACGAAGGCGTTGTTGCCGACGAAGGCCGCCGTGTGGAACCCCTCGGCGCGCAGGATCTCGGCGAGCGTCCGCACCTCCCGGCGCATCGGGCGCGCCGTCGTCTCCTTGCCCGGCACCCGCTCGGCGCCGTGGAACGACGGCCAGAGCCCGGTGAACATCGACGCGTGCGAGGCGACCGTCCAGGTGCCCGGCGAGACCGCCCGTTCGTAGACGACGCCGTCGCGGGCGAGGCGCTCGACGTTGGGCGACGTCTCGCGGTGGTAGCCCGCGATCGGCAGGTGGTCGGCCCGCAGCGTGTCGACGACGACCAGGACGACGTCGGCCGGGACGGGGGAGGCGGGTCGCTCGCTCAAGGCTGCTCCGAGCGCGAGCGGCACGAGCAGGAGCAGCAGCACGCGCCGGCGCAGGGTGCGTCGGCCGGGCTCGCGGGGGGACGGCTCCTCGGTGGCGGCGATCGGGTCCATCGCGCTTGCTCGGAAGCGGACGCTAGCACGCGCGACGCGTGCCCGGCGATCCGGTTTCCGCGACGGACGAGCCGCGCCGCCGCGTCGTCAGCGGACGATCGACGCGAAGGCGTGGCGGGCGAAGTCGAGCGTGCCCGACGGGAAGAGACCCAGCAGCACGGTACCGACGGCCGCCGCGAGGAGCGCCGCTGCGAGATAGGGGCGGCTCTCCCAGGCCGGCTCGTCGCCGACCGGATCACGCATCCACATCGCGATGATGACGGAGAGGTAGTAGTAGGCGGCGACCGCGCTGTTCAGGACGAGCAGGATCGCGAGCCAGAACCACCCGGAACTCACCGCGGCCTCGACCACGTAGAGCTTGCCCACGAAGCCGGCGAGCGGCGGAATGCCGGTCAGCGAGAGCAGGAAGATGGTCATCGCCCCGGCGAGCAGCGGTCGCCGGTCGGCGAGCCCGCGCATGTCCTCGAGTTCGTCGTTCGGCTTCTCGCCCGTGCCCATGGCGATCAGCACGCCGAACGCGCCGAGCGTCATGAAGGCGTAGGTGAGGAGGTAGAGCAGCACCGCCCCGCCGGAGCGGGAGGTGCCGACGGCCACGCCGGCCAGCAGGTATCCCGCGTGCGCGATGCTCGAGTACGCGAGCATCCGCTTCACGTTGCCCTGCACCAGGGCGAGCACGTTGCCGACCGTCATCGTCAGAACCGCGAGCACCCACAGGATCCGCTGCCAGTCGAGGTGCAGCGGACCGAGCCCGTCGAGGAAGAGCCGGGTGATCCCGACGAAGGCCGCCGCCTTCACGCCGACCGACATGAACGCGGTCACGGCGGTCGGAGCGCCCTGGTAGACGTCGGGGGTCCAGGCCTGGAAGGGCACGATCGCGGCCTTGAAGCCGAGCGCCACGACCAGGAGCGCGACGCCGCCGATCAGCGCCGCCCGCGGCGCCGAGGCGAGCCCGGCGCGGATCCCGTCGTAGTCCGTCGCCCCGGTCGCGCCGTAGAACGCGGCGATGCCGTACAGCAGGAAGCAGGTCGCGAAGGCGCCGAGCACGAAGTACTTGAGCGCCGCCTCGGTCGAGCCCGGGTCGCGCCGGTGAATGCCGGCGAGCACGTAGGCGGCGAGCGACATGACCTCGATGCCGAGGAACAGGATCACGAGGTCGCGGGCCGCGCCCATGACCATCATTCCCGAGGTCGCGAACAGGACGAGCGGGTAGAACTCCCGGGCGCGCACGCCCATGCTCTCGAGATGCCCCTGCGCCATGAACATGGTCATCGAGGCCGAGAGGAGGAAGACGAGGTTCGCGAGCAGGGACACGCCGTCCTGCGCGAACGTGCCGCCGAACGACGCCTTCTCGCTGCCCAGCAGCGCGATCGTCGCGGCCAGCCCGGCCGCGAGCCCGGCCTGCGACATCCACATGACCGAGGTCGTCCCGGGACGCTCCTCCGCGAAGACCGACCAGAGGAGCGCGATCATCCCGCCGATCGCGACCAGCGAAAACGGGGCGATCGACTGCCACTCCGCCGTGCCGAAGGGGACCTGGATCACGGGTGGGCCCCTCCCGCCGCGTGCGCGGGCTCGGCCGGATGCGCGGGCTCGGCCGCGTGCGCCGGGCTCGCCCCGAGGGCCGCCGCCGCGGCGGTCGGCGAGACGCGCCGGTCCTCGTCGGCGAGGTGCCGGGTCGCGCCGGCGGCGCGCAGGCGCTCGAGCAGGACGCGGGTCGTCGGCTCGATCCGCCGCAGGAACGGGTTCGGGTACAGCCCGATCCAGAAGATGAGGGCGATGATCGGAACGAGGGCCCAGACCTCGCGAGCGTTCAGGTCGTGGAGCGCGCGGTTCTCCTCGTTGGTCACCGGGCCGAAGATCACGCGCTGGAACATCGTGAGCATGTAGCCGGCCCCGAGCACGACGCCGATCGTCGCGATCGAGCCTGCCCAGGGATGCGCGCGGAACGCTCCGAGCAGGATCAGGAACTCGCCGACGAAGCCGTTCGTGCCGGGCAGGCTCACCGACGAGAAGGTGACCACCAGGAGCAGGGCCGAGAACACCGGGACGATGCCCCAGAGGCCGCCGTACTCGGAGATCTGGCGGGTGTGTCGACGGTGGTAGACGTACCCGACCAGGATGAAGAGGGCTCCGGTCGAGAGTCCGTGGTTCACCATCTGCAGCACGCTGCCGGTGATGCCGATCGTGTTGAAGGCGTAGAGCCCGAGCATGACGAAGCCCATGTGGCTCACCGACGAATAGGCGACGAGCCGCTTCATGTCCGGCTGCGGGAAGGCGACCATCGCGCCGTAGAGGATGCCCACCACCGCGAGGAGCATGATCCACGGGAAGGCGTCCTGCGCGGCCGCGGGGAACATCGGCAGCGCGAACCGCAGGAACCCGTAGGCCCCCATCTTGAGGAGGACGCCTGCGAGGTCGACCGAGCCGCCCGTCGGAGCCTCGGTGTGGGCGTCGGGCAGCCAGGTGTGAAGCGGCACCATCGGCACCTTGATCATGAACGCGATCGCGAACGCCGCGAAGCACGCGAGCTGTTCCGCGTAGGTGAGCGGCGTGCCGTAGAGCGAGACGATGTCGAACGAGAGCTTGCCGGTCGCCGCCGCCTGCCGCAGCACGACGTAGACCATCGCGACCATCATGAGCGCGCTGCCCGCCATCGTGTAGAGCACGAACTTGATCGCCGCGTAGCGGCGGCGCGGCCCGCCCCAGACGCCGATCACGAAGGCCATCGGGAAGAGCATCAGTTCCCAGAAGGTGAAGAACAGGAACAGGTCCGTCGCGCAGAGCGCGCCGAGCATGCCCCACTCGAGCAGCAGCATGAAGAAGAGGAACTCCTTCAGCCGCTTGTCGATGTCGTGCCAGCCCGAGACGAGGATGATCGGCAGGAGGAGCGTCGTCACGAGGATCAGCCAGAGCGAGAAGCCGTCGACCCCGAGCGCGTAGTTCACGCCGAGGCTCGGCATCCAAGCGGCGTTCTCGGACAGCTGGAGACTGCCCACCGCGGGGTCGAAGAGCTGCAGCATCCGGAGCGAGAGGAGCAGCGGCACGAGCGAGAGCACGAAGGCGCTCCAGCGCAGCACGTTCTCGTTGCGCGTCGGCATGAGCAGCAGGACGAGCGCGCCGAGGAACGGCGTCCAGACGATCGCGGAGAGGATCCCGTGTTCCATCACCGGCCCCCGCTCACCGCCACAGCCACCAGGCGCCGGCCGTCAGGACGGCGCCGAGCAGCATCGCGAACGCGTAGTGCTGCACGTTGCCGGTCTGCAGGCGACGCCCGGACTCGCCCGCCCCGGACAGGACGGTGCCGACGCCGTTCACGACGCCGTCGATCACGGCGGAGTCGACGACCTTCCAGAAGAAGCGGGAGGTCGCCGCGTACGGCCGCAGCACGAGGGCATCGTAGATCTCGTCGACCCAGTACTTGCCCCGGAGGAGCGCGAAGGCTTTCGGGAAGCGTGCCTCCATCTCGTCGGGCAGCGTCGACGGCGCGCCGTACATCTTCCAGGCGGCGAAGATCGCCCCGGCCGCGACCGAGACGGTGAGCAGCATCAGGAGCAGCGGCGTCGCACCGCCCGCTTCCGCGTGCTCCCCGCCGTGGCCGCCGACGTGGGCGAAGACGGGGGCCAGGTACTCCCCGAAGCGGTCGCCCCACAGGAAGCCGTGGGGAAGCCCGACCCAGCCCCCGACGATCGAGAGGACCGCGAGGACCACGAGCGGGATCGTCATGTTCGACGGCGACTCGTGGACGTGCGCCTCGACGTGGGGGTCCATCCGGCTCTCGCCCGCGAAGGCGAGGAAGTAGGCGCGGAACATGTAGAAGGCCGTGAGGCCGGCCGCCGCGAGACCGAGGAACCAGAGCACGGGATGGCCGTGCATGAACGCCGCCTCGAGGACCATGTCCTTCGAGAAGAAGGCGGCGAGAGGCGGCACGCCCGCGATCGCGAGCGTTCCGACGAGGAACGTCTTCGATGTGATCGGCAGGTGCTTGCCGAGTCCTCCCATCTTGAAGACGTCGAGCTCGCCGTGGAGCGCATGCATGACGCTCCCCGCGGCGAGGAAGAGCAGCGCCTTGAAGAACGCGTGCGTCATCAGGTGGAAGACGCCGGCGGAGAAGGCGCCGACGCCCACGCCGAGGATCATGTAGCCGATCTGGGAGATGGTGGAGTACGCGAGGATCTTCTTCAGGTCGCGCTGCACGAGCGCGATCGTCGCCGCGAAGAAGGCCGTGACCGCGCCGATCGTCGCGACCACCTCCATCGCGCCCGGCGACTGCACGAACAGGTGGGAGAGCCGCGCGATCATGTAGACCCCGGCCGTGACCATCGTCGCGGCGTGGATCAGGGCCGAGACCGGCGTCGGGCCCGCCATCGCGTCGGGCAGCCAGACGTAGAGCGGGATCTGTGCCGACTTGCCGGTCGCACCCGTGAGCAGGAGCAGGCATGCGCCGGTGACGAGCCAGGGCGAGCGCGCGGCGAGTTGCGGCGCCATCCGGTTCACGTCGGCGAAGGCGAGGCTCGGCGCGCCCGCCGCGGCCATGCCCCAGAACAGCATGAACATCCCGGCGAGGAACGCCGCGTCGCCGACCCGGTTCGCGACGAAGGCCTTGCGACCCGCGTCGGCGTTCGCCGTCTCGGCCCACCAGAAGCCGATCAGGAGGTAGGAGCAGAGGCCCACGCCCTCCCACCCGATGAAGAGGACCGGCAGGGAGGCGGCGAGGACCAGGACGAGCATCGAGGCCGTGAAGAGGTTCAGGTAGGCGAAGAAACGCGGCAGGTCGGGATCGTCGTGCATGTAGCCGAGCGAGTAGAGATGGATCAGGAAGCCCACCCCGGTGATCACGAGCAGCATGACGCTCGTGAGCGCGTCGAGGCGGAAGGCGAGGTCGACCTGGAGCGCCGAGACGTCGATCCAGTTCCAGACGCGGTCGATCAGGGCCGAACCGACCGGCAGCTGCCAGAAGCGAGCGACCGCCGCGAGCACGACGAGGAAGGCGGCGAGCACCGAGCCCGGCCCGACGATCTTCGCCACGGAGCGTAGGTTCCTCGTCGCGGCGAAGGTGCAGATCGCCGCGCCCGCGAGAGGCAGGAGCGGGATCAGTCGGAGCAGCGTCGTGGGCTGGTCGGTCATGGGAGTCGGCCCCGGTCCATCCGCTCGTCGGGGCTCAGCCCCGCAGCCGGCCGAACTCGTCGGCGTTCAGCGTCCGCCGCTGGGCGAACACGGCGAGGATGATCGCGAGGCCGACGGCGGCCTCCGCCGCGGCCACGGTCATCACGAAGAACACGATCACCTGCCCGTCCATCGAGTGCAGGTGCCGCGAGAGCGCGACGAAGGCGAGGTTCACCGCGTTCAGCATGATCTCGATCGCCATGAGCACGACGATCAGGTTGCGTCGCAGGAGCACGCCGACCGCGCCGATCGAGAAGAGCGCCGCCGAGAGCGCGAGCCAGTGGCCGACCGGGACCGCCATCGCGACCTCAGGCCTTCCGCCGGGCCAGCACGACCGCGCCCACGACCGCGACCATGAGGAGCAGGCTCGTCAGCTCGAAGGGCAGCGCCCAGCGACTGAACAGGCGCTCGGCGAGCGCCTCGGTCGTGCCGAAGGCGGCCGGGAGCGCGGTGTCGTCGCCGCGCTTCGCGACGACCACCGTCGCGAGTTCGACGGCGAGCGCGGCCGCCGAGACGAGCGCACCGAGCCGGAGAGCCGAGCGGCCCTCGAGGCGCACCTCGTCCTCGGCACCGAGCAGCATGATGACGAACAGGAAGAGCACCATGATCGCGCCCGCGTAGACGATCACCTGCAGGAGGGCGACGAGGTGTGCGTCGAGGAGCACGAACATCGCCGCGATGAGCAGCAGCGTCTGGACGAGCGCGAGCGCGCCGTAGACCGGGCTCCGGTGCAGGATCGTGACGATCGCGGACAGCACGGCGAGGATCGCGAGGATCCAGAAGGCCGTCACGAGGCCACCGTCCAGCCCTGGAGGGCGAGCGCGAGGACCGCCGTGATCGCGACGTTCACGAGCGCGATCGGCAGGAGCCTCTTCCAGCCGAGGTTCATGAGCTGGTCGTAGCGCAGGCGCGGCAGCGTCCAGCGGACCAGGATCTGGAGCCAGCAGAAGATCGCGAGCTTCACGAGGAACGAGAGCACCTGGAGGATCGTGACGAGCAGCGACGGGAGCGGGATCGAAAGGCCGCCGGGAAGGTGGAAGCCGTCGCGGTGGAGCCAAGGCACCTGCCAGCCGCCGAAGAAGAGCGTCGTCACGAGCGCCGCGACGATCGCGACCTCGACGAAGTCCGCCATCATGAAGACCGACTGCTTCGAGCCCGAGTACTCGGTGAAGAAGCCGGCGATCAGTTCCGACTCGGCCTCGGGCAGATCGAAGGGCGCCCTCTTGGACTCGGCCATGCCCGCGATGAAGAACACGAGCAGCGCGAGCGGCTGGTAGAACACGCCCCACGCCGGGACGACGCCCCACATGAGCTTGCCCTGCTCGCGGACGATCTGCTGCAGGTCGAGGGTGCCGAAGGTGAGGACCACCGCGACCAGGGCGAGGCCCATCGCGATCTCGTAGGAGATCATCTGGGCCGATCCGCGGATGCCGCCGAGCAGCGCGTAGCGGGAGTTCGAGGCCCATCCGCCGAGGACGACGCCGTAGACCCCGAGGGAGACGAGCGCGAGCACGAAGAGGATGCCGGGCCCCGCCTCGACCGCCTGCAGGTTGATCGTCCGGTCGCCGATCTCGAGCACGTCGCCGAAGGGGATGACCGCGTAGGTGAGGAAGAGGGGAAAGAGCGCGAGGAAGGGGGCGAGCCAGTGGAGGAACCGGTCGGCCCCCTCCGGCACGATGTCCTCCTTCGTGAACAGCTTGAGCGGATCCGCCATGAGCGTGTTCACGATGCCCAGGTTGAAGGGCAGGACTCCGCCGAGCAGGTTCGCCCGGTTCGCGCCGACCCGGTCCTGGATCAGGGCGGATCCCTTGCGCTCGACCCACAGGAGCAGGACGCCCACCTGCAGGACGATCAGCAGGGCGACGAGGCACTTCGCGAAGACGATCAGGAAATCCATCGGGGGGTCCCGTCCGGGAGTCGGCCGCTCAGTCCCATTCCAGCGCCCCGACCCTCCAGACGTAGGCGAGGCCCACGGCGAGGACGAGGACGAAGGCGGCCATCTCGGCGAGGCCGAACCATCCCAGGCGACGAAACACGACCGCCCACGGGTACATGAACACGACCTCGACGTCGAAGACGATGAAGAGGATGGCCGTGAGGTAGAACTTGACCGGGAAGCGGTGGGACTTCACTTCCCCGACCGCCCGGTTGCCCGCCTCGAAGACCGCGTTCTTGGCCCGGTTGGGGGAGCGCTTCCCGAGCAGCCAGCTCGCTCCGACCATGACCGCGACGACCAAGGCGCAGAGCCCGGCGCTGATCAGAAGCGCAAGGTACGATTCGTCCACCAGGCAGGCCTCGCGTACTCGCTCGGGCGGACGCCGGACGCGCCCGCCGAATCCAGAGTTGGCTAGGGAAAGGGACTGCCGATGTCAAACTTCGGCGGGGCTCGTCCGGGCCCGAACGGCTCTGGCGATCGGGGCCGCGCGCTGGTAGCCGCCGAGTTCGATGGCGACGCCGCCCGCCGACCGCGACGCGACGTCCGACCGGCTCGACGCCCTGGTCGGGCGCACCTGGCCGGGTGCGAGCATCGCGGCCCGGGAGCCGCTCGCGGGTGACGCGTCCGCACGGCGCTACGTCCGGCTGCGACTCCGCGGCGCGGGCCCCGCGACGACCGTCGCGATGCTGCTGCCGCCCGGCGAGGCTCACGCCTCCGAGGAACTGACCGCCGGCGGCGAGTCGTCCTCCGAGCTGCCCTTCGTCGACGTCGGACGCTTCCTCGCCTCGCGCGGGGTGCCCGTGCCCGGCATCCACGCCGACGCGACCGCGGAGGGGGTGCTGCTGCTCGAGGACGTCGGCGACCTGCCGCTCGCCGAGGGGATCGGCGCGGACCCGGCCCCGCTGCGGGAGGCGGTCGACGTGCTCGCGCGCCTGTCCGCGCTCGGTGCGGAACGCGGGAGCGGCTGCGGTGCCTTCCGCTCGCGCTACGACCGCGAGCTGATCGGACGCGAACTCGAGGTCGTGCACACCCACGGCTTCGCCGAACTCCCCGGCGGGCCGCCGCGGCGACCCGGCTCCGACCCGGACCTCGAGGCCGCGCTCTCCCGCCTGGGAGACGACGTCGCGGCGCTGCCGACCGTGCTGATGCACCGCGACTACCACGCCTGGAACCTGCACCTCGCCCCCGGCGACCGGCTGGTCGTGATCGACTTCCAGGACGCACTGCTCGGCCCCGCGCTGTACGACCTCGCGAGCCTGTTCACCGACCGCGACAGCCACCGCTTCGTCGACCCGGCGGTCGAGGCCGACCTGGTCGAGCGCTACGCGGAACGGCTGCGATCGCACGGGGGGCCCGACCTCGGTTCGGGTGCCCCGCTCCGCCACGCCTATTTCACGGCCGTCGCCTACCGGACCCTGCGCGTCGTCGGGCGCTTCGGCTTCCTCGCGATCGAGCGCGGCAAACCGGGCTACCTCCGCTTCCTCGCTCCGATGGCCGCGCAGACCCGGCGCGCGCTGCTCGCCTCCGGACGCGGCGACCTGCTCGATCTGGTCGCTTCGCGCAATCTCGCCTTCGCCGGAGACGGGGCGTGAGCGCGTCGCCGCCGCCGCGCGCGATGATCCTCGCAGCCGGGCTCGGCACGCGGCTGCGACCCCTCACCGAGACGACGCCCAAGCCGCTCGTCGAGGTCGCCGGACACCCGCTCGTCGCCTACGGCATCGGGCTCCTGCGCGCGGCCGGCATCGAGGACGTGGTCGTGAACCTCCATCACCTCGGCGACCAGGTCGAGCGCGCACTCGGCGACGGCAGCCGCTTCGGCGTGCGGCTCCACTACTCGCGCGAGGAGACCCTGCTCGACACCGGCGGCGGCATCCGGCACGCGGCCCCCCTGTTCGAGCGCATCGGCCTCGAGCGCGGTGAGCCCGGTGGCCCGATCGTGATCGCCAACAGCGACGTGATCTCGGAGATCCCGGTGGCCGAAGTCGTGCGCGTCCACCGCGAGCGCGGCGCGCTCGTCACGATGGTTCTCCGCCCGGACCCGCGGGCCGCGGGCTACGGCCTGTTCGGCATCGACCGGGGCGGCCGCATCCGGCGCTTCCTCGGCGAGGGCGACCCCGACCCGTCCCTGCGCGAACTCATGTTCGGCTCGCTCCACGTGATCGAGCCGCGGGTGATCGACCGCATGCCGGAGGGACCCTTCGGGACGATGCGCGACCTCTACCCGTTGCTGTTCCGCGA
>JAGWVP010000558.1 GCA_018970825.1 bacterium
GGCTACCGCCAGGACCGCTTCATCGCGACCTCCCAGCTCGGCATCACCGCGACCACGCTCGGGCTCGGCATGGTCGGCGAGTCGATCCTCGCCGAGGAGATCGCGGCGCTGGTCGGCCGCTCGGACCTGCTCGCGCGGCTCGTCTCCCACGGCGTCGCGGTCGCGATCGCGATCGCCGGCCTCACCTTCGTCCACATCGTGTGCGGCGAGATGATGCCGAAGTCGATCGCGCTGCAGAAGCCGCAGGAGACGGCGCTGGTCGTCGGCCCGATCATGCGGGTCGTGCAGCTCGCGCTCTACCCGATCGTCGTGTTCACGAACGCGCTCTCGAACGTCCTGCTGCGGCTCCTCGGGATCGACCGCGGTCACCGCGGGCACGAGCACCTGCACACGACCGAGGATCTCGCGTGGATCGTCCGCGAGAGCCAGGAACGGGGCGTGCTGTCGGACGAGCCGGCCGAGGTGCTGCGCGAACTGCTCGACTTCGGCGACCTCACGGCCTTCGAGGTCATGGTGCCCCGCGTGCAGGTGCTGGGCCTTCCGCTCGGCGCAGGTCCCGACGAGATTCGCGAGCTGCTGAAGGACGAGTCGCACACCCGCTACCCGGTCTACGAGGAGACGATCGACCACGTGATCGGCATGGTCCACATCAAGGACCTGATGCGGCTCCTGCCGACCGGCGAGCGGCTCGACCGCTGCCACGTGCGCGAGCTGCCGATCGTCCCGGAGTCGATGGAGCTCGACCGGCTGGTGGGTCTCATGCGCGCCAAGCGCTCGCAGATGGCGATCGTGATGGACGAGCACGGCGGCACGGCCGGCCTCATCACGCTCGAGGACCTGTTCGAGGAGGTCGTCGGCGAGATCACCGAGGATCCGACCGAGAAGCGCGAAATCGAGGAGGTCCAGGGGAGGCTGCACCTCGCCGGCACGACCCGGCTCGAGGAGGCGGGCGAGGAACTCGATCGCGACCTCGAGCACGAGGACGTCGACACCGTGAGCGGGCTCGTTCTCCACGAGCTCGGTCGTCCCGCGGAGGTCGGCGACTCGATCGAGTGGAAGGGGGTCCGTTTCGAGGTCGTGGCCGTCGCAGGGCACGGCGTCGAGGACTGCGTGGCGACGTTGCTCGACCAACCGGCCGACGAGGCCCCGGGGGAGGCGCCCGGGGGCGGCGACGAGGGCCGGGGGCGCGAGGACTGACGCGTCGGCGGGTCAGCCGGCCACGACGCGGGCGAGAGCCGCGACCGCGACGATCGCGAGGACGACCAGCGCGATCCGACGGTGAGTCTGGTCGGAGGCGATCTCGAACCAGCGGTGCCCGAGCCAGGTCCCCGCGACGAGCGGCGGCACGAGCACGGCCGCGTGCAGCAGCGTGCCGCGCTCGACGAGCCCGCCCGCGGCGCTCGACGCGACGCCTGCCATCGAGAGCAGGAGGAAGTAGGCGAGCATCGAGGCGCGCGCGACGCGCGCTTCCGCGGTCGCGAGGAAGTAGGCGATGACGGGCGGACCCGACATCGCGGTCGCGCCGTTCAGGAGCCCCGAGGCGACGCCGACCGCGAGCCGCACCGGCAGTCCCGGCCGCGACAGGCGCGACGGCGTCCGCCACAGGACGGGCACCGTCACGAGCAGCAGGAGCCCGATCCCGGCGCGAATCGCATCGCCCGACACCGACGAGAGCAGCTTCGTGCCGAGCGGGGTCACGGCGACCGCGGCCGCGAGCATCGGCCCGGCCGAGCCCCAGTCGACCCAGCGGATCGTCGACGGGACGAGCTGCATGCCGGCCAGCAGCTGCATGAGCAGCACGCAGGGCACGACCTCGGAGGGGGGAAAGACCAGCGTCAGCGCCGGCACGGCGAGGAGGGCGAAGCCGAAGCCGGTGAAGCCGCGCAGCAGGCCGGCCGCGCCGGCGACCGCGATCGCGAAGGCGGCCGGCAGCAGTCCGATCGCGCCGTCGGGCAGAGATGGTGCCATGGGTGTCGCGACCGGGGTGTGCGCGCGGGCTTCCGCGACTCGACTCTCGCGGGCCGACGACCGCCCGTCAGTCGATGTAGTCGTCCCGGTCGAGGTCCTGCTGCGGCTGGATGTCCATCTGCGGCTCCTGCGGCAGGAAGCCGGGAC
Source organism: bacterium (assembly GCA_018970825.1). Classification (GTDB taxonomy): domain Bacteria; phylum Desulfobacterota; class Binatia; order UBA12015; family UBA12015; genus REEB422. The sequence goes on from JAGWVP010000558.1 coordinate 2,116, forward strand.
TCGACACGTCGCCGGGCGAGGAGCCGATGTACTGGCCGGGGCTCGAGACGTCGCCGGGGGAGGAGCCGATGTACTGTCCCGGCATCGAGACCTCGCCGGGGGACGTCCCGATGTCCTGCCCCGGATCGTCGAGGACCATGTCGTCGGAGTCGCCGCCGAGCTGCGGGCCGAAGGAGCCCATGCCCATGTCCGCCACCTGCACGCCGGGAGGGCGCGGTCTCGCACGATCGAGCCCCGGGCCGAGTCCGAGGGCGATCGCGCAACTCGTGGCGACCGCGAGGATGGCGCGCGCCCCCCGGAAGGCGCAGCACGACCCCGCCTCGACAGCGGCCGGGCCCGGGCGATCGCTCGATCTCGCCGACATGCTCCTGTCCATCGCGATCCTCGGGCGGAACCTCAAG
>JAGWVP010000559.1 GCA_018970825.1 bacterium
ACTGAAGGCCCGCGCCCTGCCGGGCGTCACCGCGAACACGCCGGCGGCGCGCCGGGCCGCGAGCCGGGCGCTCTACCGCCCGAGGACGGCAGCGTGACCCGCGTCGCTTACGTCGTGGATCACCTCCAGGTGGGCGGCGCCCAGTCTCACCTGCTCCAGGTCGTCCGTGGTCTCGACCGGGAGGTCTGGCAGCCCGAGGTGTGGACGGCGAGCGCGACACCGGGCGACCTCGCGGACGCCTTCGCGCGGGCCGGAGCACCCGTCCGCAGTTTCGGCATCGAGAAGACGCTCGTGTCCCCACGAACCCTTTCGGCAGCCGCCCGCGTCGCACGCGACCTGCGCTCGCGCGACGTCGCCGTCGTCCACGGCTACCTCTTCGAGGGCAACCTCCTGGCGGCCCTCGCCGGGAGGATGGGGCGTCGGCCCGTGGTCCTGGTGAGCAAGCGGAGCCTCGATCGCTACGATCGTCCCGACCGGCGACTCGCCGCGGCGCTCTCGAACCGGCTCGCCGACCGGGTCACGGTGAACGCGGTCGCGGTCGGCGAGCTCGTCGCCGAGCACGAGTGGTGCCCGCGCGGGAAGATGGTGAGGATACCCAACGGCGTCGCCCTGCCGTCGCGGGCCGCGGCACCCGCCGCCCCGTCGTCGCCCGGCAGGCCGCCCGTCGTCGGCATGGTCGGTCGACTCGGCTGGAAGAAGGGCTACGAGCACGCGCTGCGCGCAGCCGCGATCGTCCGTGCAGCCGTCCCCGGCGTGCGCTTCGAGATCGTCGGCGAAGGCGCCGAGCGCCCGCGCCTCGAGTCTCTCGCGCGCGAACTCGACCTCGGCGAGAGCGTTCGGTTTCTCGGTCAGCGCCGCGACGTCCCCGAGCTCGTCGCCGGGTTCGACTGCTACATGCTCTCCTCCGTCGTCGAGGGCATGCCGAACGCCCTCCTCGAGGCGATGGCTCTCGGCCGCCCGGTCGTCACGACGTCTGCCGGCGGGAGCGGGGAAGTCGTCGAGGACGGGGTGTCCGGTCTCGTCGTCGCGCCGGGCGATCCTCGCGCGCTCGCCGACGGAGTCCTGCGCGTCCTGCGGGATCCCGCACTCGCCGCGCGACTCGGGGCGGCCGCCGAGGAGCGGGTGCGACGGCACTACGACCTCGACGCGATGCTCTCCTCGATGGACCGGCTCTACAGGACGGAACTCGCGCGGGCCGGCGTCGCCGTCTCGTCGGCCACCCCCGCCCTTCGAGCGGCCCGGGTCGCGTGACGGTGAAGGCTCCGCGATGATCGGATCCCTTCTCTTCTGGACCGCGATCGGCGTGCTCGCCTACCAGTACGTCGGCTACCCGATCGCGCTCGCGTTGCTCGCCCGGCTACGGGGACGCCGGGACGCCGTGGCGAACGACGGAGACGGTGCCACCCCTTCGGTGTCCCTCGTCATCTCCGCCTACGACGAGGAGGAGGTGATCGGGCGCAAGCTCGAGAACGCCCTCGCGCTCGACTACCCCGAGGATCGCCTCGAAATCGTCGTCGCCTCCGACGGCTCTCGAGACCGGACCGAGGACGTCGTCCGGGGGTTCGCCGACCGGGGGGTCGTCCTGCACGCGTTTCGTCCGAACCGCGGCAAGAACCTCGTGCTGAACGACGTCCTGCCGCTGCTGACGGGGGACGTGGTCGTGTTCACCGACGCCAACGGGCAGTACCGGCCGGACGCGATCCGCCACCTCGTGCGACCCTTCGCCGATTCCCGGGTGGGGAGCGTCTGCGGGGAGCTCGTCTACAAGAACTTCAACGACAACGCGATCGCCGAGGGCTACAACCGCTACTGGGAGCTCGACCAGATGCAGAAGCGGCTCGAGAGCCGCCTCGGCAGCCTGCTCGGCGCGAACGGGTCGATCTTCGCGGTGCGCCGCGAGCTCTGCCGCCCGATCGCGAACGACGTGTGCAACGACATGGTCCAGCCGATCTGGGTCGCCGCCGCGGGCCACCTCTGTCTCTACGAACCCCGCGCCCTTTCGCACGAGGCGGGCTCCCGCGATCTCGGAGACGAGTTGAAGCGCCGCTCCCGGATCATCGGGCGCGGCATTCGCGGCATCGGCCTCGTGTGGCCCGAGATCGTCGCCCGGCGCGCCTGGCTGGTCGGATGGGAGCTCGTCTCGCGCAAGGGGCTCCGCTACCTCACGCCCTTGTGGCTCGCGATGATCCTGGTCGGCTCGGCACTCGCCCCGGGGATCTTCTACCGGCTCGCCTTCCTCGCTCAACTGGCGGTCTACGCCTGCGTCCCGCTCGGCTTCGTCCTCAAGGGCGGCCCCCTCATGCGGCTGATCTCGCCCGCGACGTACTTCGGGATCGGCTCGCTCGCGGCCGTCCTCGGCTGGTGGAAGATCCTGACGGGGTCGGAACTCGGCAAGTGGCAGACGGCCGATCGGCCGTTCGAGACCGGAACGGCCGGCGAGGCGGGTCCGCGATGAGCGCTTCGCGCGGAGTTCCGCGGGACGTGACCAACGCGTTCTCGATCGACGTCGAG
>JAGWVP010000560.1 GCA_018970825.1 bacterium
TTCAAGAGCAGCTACGACAAGGCCAACCGCTCCAGCGGCGCCTCGTTCCGCGGCCCCGGGATGGACCAGGGACTGCAGATCCTGGCCAAGGTGCGGCGCGAGCTGAAGGTCCCGGTGCTGACCGACGTGCACTCCGAAGCCGAGGTGCCGGCAGTGGCGGCGGTGGTCGACGTGCTGCAGACGCCGGCCTTCCTGTGCCGGCAGACCGACTTCGTCACCGCGGTCGCCGGCGCCGGCAAGCCGATCAACCTGAAGAAGGGGCAGTTCCTCTCGCCGTGGGAGATGGTGCACGTGGTCTCGAAGGCGATGGCGACGGGCAACCGCGACGTGCTCGTCACCGAGCGCGGTGCGAGTTTCGGCTACCAGAACCTGGTCTCCGACATGCGCTCGCTGGTCGTGCTCGCGGAGACCGGTTGCCCGGTCGTGTTCGACGCGACCCACAGCGTGCAGCTGCCCGGCGGCGCCGGCTCGGCCTCGGGCGGGCAGCGCGAGTTCGTGCCCGCGCTCGCGCGCGCGGCTGCCGCGGTCGGGATCGACGCACTCTTCCTCGAAGTCCACGAGGATCCCGACCGCGCACTCTCGGACGCGGCGACCTCCTGGCCGCTCGCACGGTTCGCCGAGCTCGTCGACTCCGTGCGGGCGGTCGACGAAGCGCTGCGGTCCTCCGCCGCGGCGAGGGAGGGCGCGTGAGCCCGGAGCGGGACGCGGCCTCCGCCGGCGCGTCCGGCGCCGACGGGATCGAAGGAGATCTCCGGGTCGCACGCCGCGTCCTCGAGGTCGAGGCCCGCGCGGTGCGCGAAGTCGGCGAGCGCCTCGACGGGAACTTCTCGCGCGCCGTCGATCTCCTGCTCGCCTGCCGCGGCAAGGTGGTGGTGAGCGGACTCGGCAAGTCGGGGATCGTCTGCCGCAAGATCGCGGCGACGCTCGCGTCGACCGGGACGCCGGCGCTCTTCCTGCACGCGGCCGAGGGGCTGCACGGCGACATGGGCATGCTCGCCCGCGAGGACGTCCTGCTCGCGGTGTCGAACAGCGGCCGCAACCCGGAACTGCTCGCCCTCCTCCCGCCCGCGCGGCGGCTGGGGCTGCCGGTGGTCGCGATCTGCGGCGACCCGGCCTCGACGCTGGCGCGCGGCGCCGACGTCCTGATCGACGCATCCGTCGCCGAGGAGGCGTGCCCGCTCGGGCTCGCACCCACCGCCAGCACGACGGCCACGCTCGCGCTCGGCGACGCGCTCGCCGTGGCCCTGCTCGAACGTCGCGGCTTCCGCGACGAGGACTTCGCGAGCCTCCATCCCGGCGGCGTGCTCGGCCGGCGCCTGCTGCGCGTGCGCGAGCTCATGCACGCGGGCGAGCGCCTGCCGGTCGTCCGCGAGGACACGCCGATGCCCGACGCGATCCGGGAGATGTCGGCGAAGGGGCTCGGCATCACTTCGGTGGTCGACGGCGCGGGGCGGCTGGTCGGCGCGGTGACCGACGGCGACCTTCGCCGGGCGATCCAGTCGCACGGCGACCTGCGCTCGCTCGCGGTGCGGGGGCTCATGTCGCGGAGTCCGAAGACGATCGGCGCCGAGGCGCTCGCGGAGCAGGCGCTCGCCCTCATGGAGGAACACGCGATCAGCGCGGTATTCGTGGTCGACGCGGAGGGGAGGCCCGAGGGCGTCCTGCACCTCCAGGAGCTCCTGCGCGCGGGCGTCGTCTGAACCCGGGTGCCGCGGCCGACCGCTCGGCCCGGGACCGGCGCCCGACGATCAGAATCCGAACGACACGAGCCCGCGGTGCGCCTCGGCATAGGCGCGCGCGAACTCGAGCTGCGCCTCGCTCTGCGCGTGGATCTCGAAGAGCGGCTCCCCCCGCGACACCACGTCGCCGACGGTGCTCAGGAGCCGGACTCCGGCGGTCGGGTTCGCGGGCGCGCCGGCGTGCTTCGCCACCCGGGCCACGTGCCAGCAGTCGATCTCGCGGATGCGCCCGTCGGCCGGCGACTCGAACACCCAGGACCAGGGTGGCGGACCGGGCAGGTCGCGACGTCCCTGCAGATCGACGATCGCTTCGAAGGCGCGCTCCGCGGCCCCGGAGTCGAGCGCCTCCTGCGCCGCGCGGTAGCCGCGGGTCGGGTCGACCGCGCCCACGTGCTCGAGCAGGCGACCGGCGAGGAAGAGCGACTTCTCTCGCAGGTCGGACGGCGCGCCGGGTTCGCGGCGAAGCACGGAGAGCACGTCGAGCGCCTCGAGACGCGGCCCGATGCCGCGGCCGATCGGCCCTCGCGCCTCGGTCACGACGACGTCGAGGGAGAGCTCGACCGCCCGGCCGACCTGCCGGAAGAGCTCCGCGAGGCGGTCGGCCGCCTCCCGCGTCCGGATCTTCGCGGTCGGCCCGACGGGCAGGTCGAGCAGGGCGTGGGTCGCACCGGCGGTCTTCTTCTTCGCGAGGATGGAGGCGACCATCTGCGCCTCGGTGTCCATCTCCATCGGCCGCTCGACGGTGATGAGAATGTCGTCGGCCGGCGCG
>JAGWVP010000561.1 GCA_018970825.1 bacterium
CCGACGGGGAGGGGCGCGTCCTGCCGGCGCGATTCGCCGCCGCCCTGCGACCGGACACCGTGCTCGCGAGCGTCGGCTGGGCGAACGGCGAGATCGGCACGGTTCAGCCGGTCGCGGACGTCGCGGCGCTCGTCCGCGCCGTCGCTCCGGCGGCGATCGTCCACTCGGACGCCGTGCAGGCGGTCGCGACCCGGGAACTCGACTTCTCGCGGAGCGGCCTCGACGCGCTTTCGATCGCGGGCCACAAGCTCGGCGCCCTGCCGGGCACCGGGGCCCTCGTCGTCCGCACGGGGCTCACCCTGCGGCCCCTCCTCTGCGGCGGACCGCACGAGCGCGGGCGGCGCGCGGGGACCGAGAACGTCTACGGCATCGCGTCCTTCGGGCTTGCCGCGCGGCTCGCACGCCGCGAGCGCGCGGAGTTCGACGCGCGCGCGACGAGGCTCGTCGAGCGCCTCTGGCGAGGCCTCTCGGAGAACTCCGCCCCGGTCGCGCGGCTCGGTGCCCGCGACTCGGTCCCGACGGTGCTCGCGGTCGCCTTCCCGGGCCTCCGGGGAGATGCGCTGGTCGCAGCCCTCGACCTGGCGGGAATCGCGACCTCGACCGGGGCCGCCTGCGCGGCGGGCGGCTCGGAGCCCTCGCACGTGCAGCGCGCGATCGGGCTCGCACCCGAGACCGCGGCGGGCGCCCTGCGCCTCAGCTTCGGCTGGTCGATGGACGAGGCCTCGGTCGACCGGGCGATCCGGATCGTCGCCGACGCGGTGGCCCGCGCCCGCGCGGCGTCGGCGCACGGTGCCCGCCCGGGAGCGTCCCGTGCAGCCTGAGACCGTCGTCGCGCAGCGCGCGCGGGAGCTCGCCGCGGGCGCAGGCTTCGTCCCGCCGTCGCACCTCCCGAAGGGCACGCGCGTGGTCGCGGCGATGTCGGGCGGCGTCGACAGCGCCGTCGCGGCGGCCCTGCTGCAGGGAGCGGGCTACGAAGTGGTCGGCGTGTCGATGCGGCTCGGTGCCTCCGCGTGGCGGTCCGAGGGGCATGCCGGCTGCTGCTCGCTCGACGATTTCGAGGACGCGAGGCGCTGCGCCGAACGCCTCGGCATCCCGCACTACGTGGTCGACTTCCGCGAAGCCTTCGCCGCGAGCGTGATCGCGCCGTTTGCGAGCGAGTACCTCCGAGGGCGCACCCCGAACCCCTGCGCCGCCTGCAACCGCGACCTGAAGTTCGGCGTACTCGACGACTGGGCCCGCTCGATCGGGGCGCAGGCGGTCGCGACCGGGCACTACGCGGTCGTCGACGGCTCGCCCGCCTCGGGCTTCGAGTTGCGCGCCGCCGCGGACCCCGCCAAGGACCAGAGCTATTTCCTGTTCATGCTCGGGCAGGCGGACCTCGCGAGGACGCTCTTCCCGGTCGGCGGCCTCGCCAAGGACCGGGTGCGCGCGATCGCGCGGGAACTCGAACTCCCGGTCTCGGCGAAGCCGGAGAGCCAGGACATCTGCTTCGTCGCGGGGCGGCGTTACGACGAGGTGGTCGTCGAGATCGCCGGGCGGGACTCCCTGCGCCCCGGCCGCATTCTCGACGAGGTCGGTGCCGAGATCGGCCGACACGACGGGATCCACCGCTTCACGGTCGGCCAGCGCCGCGGACTCGGCGGCGGGTCGGCCGAGCCCCGCTACGTGGGTTCGATCGACGCGGCGACGGGGGACGTCGTCGCGGTCCCGAGGTCGGCTCTCGCGCGCGCGGGCTTCGAAGTGTCCGAGGTGCGCTGGACCCGGGAGCCTGCCCGGGGTCCCGCCCGCGTGCGGCTGCGTCATCGCCACGAGCCGGTTCCCTGCACGGTCGAGCCGCGTGGCGACCGCGCCGACGTGCGCTTCGAGGCGCCGACCCCGGGGGCGACGCCGGGGCAGGCGGCGGTCTTCTACGACGGCGAGCGGGTCCTCGGCGGCGGCTGGATCGAGGGCGCGGCCTGATGCGCCCGGCCGAGCAGGAGGAGGCCGGCGCGGAGTCGCGGCTCGAGGCGCGGCTCGACTACGCCTTTCGAGAGCGCGACCTCCTGCGCACGGCGCTCACGCACCGATCGCACACGGCGGGGCCCGGTGCGCAGAACGAGACGCTCGAGTTCCTCGGCGACGCCGTGCTCGGTCTCGTCGTGACCGAGTTGCTGGTCCGGGCCTGGCCGCGGGTCGGCGAGGGGCGCCTCACGCGTCGCCGCGCCTCGCTCGTGAGCGCGAATTCGCTCGCCCAGAAGGCGCAGGGGCTCGGGCTCGGCGACTTCCTCCTGCTCGGGCGCGGCGAGGAGAAGACCCGCGGTCGCGAGAAGCCCTCGATCCTCGCGGGTGCCCTCGAAGCGGTGCTCGGCTCGGTCTTCCTCGACGGCGGCTTCGAGGCCGCGCGCGCGGTGGTCGAGGGGCTCTTCCGCGAGGACGTGGTCGGGGTGGAACCACCGGCCTACGGCGGGGGCGAATTCAAGACCCAGCTCCAGGAGATCGTCCAGCGCGACCTTCACTCCGCCCCC
>JAGWVP010000562.1 GCA_018970825.1 bacterium
GACTGAGAGAGGGCGGCGGGCCTTCGGTCGCAGGGCAGCCTTGACACCGGGGGCGTCAGGCTCTTTACGTCCCAGTGGGCGGATTTTCGGGTCTGGATGGTCGGTCGCCTCCCCGGGACTTCTCCCGACCATCCCGGAGCAAGGACGATCGTGAGCAACTTACAAGCCGGGTTCTTCGGCTTCCTGCTGGCGGCCCTCGGAGCCGCGGCTCTCCATTTCTTCCAGCGATCCCGGGTGGGCCAAGTCCTCCGGGCGGCCGAGGAGGAGCGCGAGCGGATCGTCGAGCAGGCTCGGCGGGAAGCCGAGTCGGCCCAGCGCGAGGCGCAGGTCGCGGCCCGGGACGAGCTGCTTCGGCAGCGCGAGGAGTTCGAACGGCAATCGCGGGACCAGCGCCGCGAACTCCAGGCCTCCGAAAAGCAGGTCGCAGCGAGAGAGGTCGACCTCGAGAAGAGCACGGCCGCGATGCAGGCTCGCCTGGCGGAAGCCGCAAAGAGGGAGTCGGCCCTGAAGGAGAGGGAGGCGGTCGCCGACCGCACCCTCGCCGAGTCCGAGAAGGTCGCCGAGACGGCCCGCGTCGCCATCGAACGGGCGGCCGGCATGAGCCGCGACGAAGCCAAGGCGGCCCTTCTCGAGGAGGTCACGCAGTCCTCGAAGCACGAGGCGGCCAAGCGCATCCGGCAGATCGAGGAGGAGGCGAAGGCCGACGCGGAGCGGCGCGCGAAGAAGGTCGTGGCCCTCGCCATCGAGCGCCTCGCCGGAGAGTTCGTCGCCGAGCGCACCATCTCGCTGGTCCACCTGCCGACGGACGACATGAAGGGGCGCCTGATCGGCCGCGAGGGGCGCAACATCCGGGCGATCGAGTCGGCGACCGGGGTCGACCTCATCATCGACGACACGCCCGAGACCGTGGTCGTTTCCTGCCACAACCCGGTGCGGCGCGAGATCGCCAAGCTCGCCGTCGAGAAGCTGATTTCCGACGGGCGCATCCACCCTGGGCGCATCGAGGAGGTCGTCCGCAAGGCCGAGCGGGAGGTCGAGGACACCGTGCGCGAAGCCGGGCAGAAGGCTCTCTTCGAGGTCGGCGTTCACGGGGTCCACCCGGAGATCGTGCGCCTGCTCGGCATGCTCCGGTACCGCTACAGCTACGGACAGAACGTCCTGATGCACTCGGTCGAGGCGGCTTTCATCTGCGGGGTCATGGCCGCCGAGCTCGGGCTCAGCCCGAAGCAGGCCAGGCGGGCGGCCCTGCTGCACGATATCGGCAAGGCGCTGACGCACGAGGTCGAGGGGTCGCACGCGCTGATCGGCGCGGAGATCGCCCGCAAGTACGGCGAGTCGGCGAAGATCTGCAACGCCATTGCGGCTCACCACGAGGAAGTGTCCGCGGACACGGTGCTCGCCCCGCTCGTGGATGCGGCGGACGCCCTCTCCGGCGCGCGGCCGGGGGCCCGTCGCGAGGTGCTCGAGAGCTACGTGAGGCGGCTCGACGACCTCGAGCGAATCTCGAACTCCTTCGACGGCGTCGAGAAATCCTTCGCGATCCAGGCGGGACGCGAGATCCGCATCCTCGTCGAGCCGGGGAAGCTGAACGACGACCAGTGCGTCGTGCTGGCACGCGACGTCGCGAGGCGGGTCGAAAACGAGATGACCTACCCCGGGCAGATCCGCGTGACGGTGATCCGCGAGACGCGGGTCACCGACGTCGCCCGCTAGGTCCGGCGTGGCGAACGACGGGGCCGGTCCGTCGGCGCAGGACGGCCCCGCGCCGACGCGCCTGCTCTTCCTCGGCGACGTCGTCGGGCGGGTCACGCGGCGCGGGATCCGCGCGCGGCTGCGAGCGGTTCGGCGCGACCTCGACGTGCACTTCGTGGTCGCGAACGGAGAGAATGCGAGCGGCGGCCACGGGATCGATCCGGATTCGACGGAGGAACTGCTCGACGCGGGCGTCGACGTCGTCACCACGGGAAACCACGTCTGGAAGTTCCCGGCGATCGTCGACGTCCTCGAGCGGGACTCGCGCCTTCTTCGTCCGGCCAACTTCGCGGCCGGCAATCCCGGCCGGGGCTGGACGGTGCAGGAGGCCCGAGACGGCACCCGCATCGGGGTTCTCAACCTGATCGGTCGCGCCTTCATGGGGCCGGCCGACTGCCCCTTCCGCGCGGCGGACGCAGCGCTCGCGGAGGCGGGCAGCGGGGTCGACGCGATCTTCGTCGACATGCACGCCGAGACCACCTCGGAGAAGGGCGCGATGGGCTGGCATCTCGCCGGTCGGGTCGCGGCGGTGGTCGGTTCCCATACCCACGTCCAGACCGCCGACGAACGCATTCTTCCGGGTGGAACCGCATTCCTCACCGACGCGGGAATGTGCGGCCCGGTGGACTCGGTGATCGGGATGCGGCGCGAGGAGGTGCTGCGGCGGTTCCTGTCCCAGAGGCCGGAGCGTTTCGAGGTCGCCCGCGGGCGCGTGCTCCTCCAGGGAGCCCTCGTGGAGATCGAGCGCG
>JAGWVP010000563.1 GCA_018970825.1 bacterium
CGACGACGGGTATCCGGACGGGACCGAGATCGCGGCGGGCACCGATCCTGCCGACGCGGCGAGCCAGCCGACCCTGCCCACCGCCACGCCCGAGCCGACCCCGACGCCGTCGCCCACGCCGACCGCGACGCCCCTCGCCACGCCGACGCCCCTCGCCACGCCGACGCCCCCGGCCACCGCGACGCCCAGCCCCACTCCCTCGGCGGCGCCCACCGCGAGCCCGGAGCCGACCCCGGCCGGGCCTCCGACGGCGACCCCGACGCCGGCCGCCACGACGACGCCCACCGCGACGCCGCTGCCTTCGCCGACGGTGGCCCCGACGCCGACGCCCGCCCCGACGTCGTCCCCGACGCCCGTCGCGACGCAGGCGCCGACGCCTTCTCCGACGCCCACGGCGGCCGGGACCGCGACGCCCACGCCCGTCGCTTCGCCGACGCCCGTCGCTTCGCCGACCGCGACCCCGGCGACCGCGACACCCGCGCCGAGCGGCACGCCGACCGCGAGCGCCACTCCCCTGCCGACCCCGACGCCGCTGCGCATCGCGACCGGACTCTTCGACCTGCGTGACTCGACCGACGCTTCGCGCCGGTCGCTCTCGTTCAAGTCCTCCGACGCTCCGGGTGCTCCGAGCGGGGTCGCGGCTCCCGGCTGGGACTCCGCGGCCGACCCGACCCGCGGCGGCGCGCACCTCGTGCTTCTCCGCGGCGACGGGCAGCTGCCCGTGTCGGTCGTGGCGCTCCCGGCGTCCGGTTGGAAGCGCTCCGGAACGGCGAGCCGCCCGGGCTACCTGTTCTCCTCGCGGACCGGCACCACCGTCTCGATCTCCTGGAAGTCCGGCAAGCTGGTCGTGAAGGCGAAGGGCTCCCTGCTGCGCTCCCTCGCCGACGCCCCGATCGGCCGGCTCGCGCTCCGGATCGAACTCGCGAGCGGCTCGCTCTGCGCCTGGCCCGCCGTCGCGATCACCGACTCGACGGCGAGGTGGCAGGCCTCGAAGTCCCAGCCGGCCTCGACCTGCCCCGCGATTCCGCCGACACCGGCCGCTTCCTGAGGCGCGGCTCGATGGCCGGCGAGCCGATGCGGCTCAGTTCGTCCCTCCGAGGTTCAGCCGGACGTCGACGTCGCTGATGTCCGGAACCTCGCTCACCAGGAAGTCCCGCAACCGCCGCTTGATCCTCTCCTCGATCTGCCGGACGCGCTCGCGGCTGATCCCGTAGCGCTCCCCGATGTCCTGCAGCGTGAGCGGGTCGTCGGCGATCATGCGCTCCTCGAAGATCAACTTCTCCTTGTCCTGCAGCGTCGCGCCGAACTCCCGGATCTTGCGGGCGACGAGATCGCGGACCTGTGCCTCGCCGAAGCGCGCCTCGGGCTCCTCCCGGCTGTCGGGCAGGAGGTCGAGCATGGAGCCGTCCCCCTCCGGGCCGAGCGGCGCGTCGACCGACACGTCGCGCCCGGCCATGCGCTGCTCCATGTCGACGACTTCCGACGGCTTCACCGAGAGCCTCTCCGCGATGAGCGCCGGATCGGGCCGGAAGCCCTCGCGCTCGAGGCGCTCCTTCTCGCGCTGGAGATTGAAGAAGAGCTTGCGCTGGGCCTGCGTCGTCCCGAGCTTCACGAGCCGCCAGTTGTTCATCACGTAGCGGATGACGTAGGCGCGGATCCACCACGCGGCGTAGGACGGGAACCGGACGCCGCGGTAGGGGTCGAAGTTCTTCACCGCCTCCAGCAGGCCGATGTTCCCCTCCTGCACGAGGTCGATGATGTTCTTGAACGCGCGCTGGTACTGGCGTGCGATCGAGACGACGAGCCGGAGGTTCGCCGTCGCGAGCTTCGCCGCGGCGGCCTTGTCGCCCTCCTCCCGCCAGCGCACGGCGAGGCGATGTTCCTCCTCCGCGTCGAGCAGCGGGTAGCGCCGGATCTCGGCCAGGTAGCGCTGCAGGCTGTCGGAGCCGACGATCGCACCGGGCGACGGCTCGGGCGCGTCGACCGGCTCGAGCAGGGTCGATCCCTCGCCGTCCTCCTCGTCGCCTGCGAAGCCCGGCTCGTCCTGTCCGCCGAGTTCGACGAGCGCCGGCTCGGCCGCCTCCTCCCGGTCGTCGTCCGCGTCGTCCTCGACGATCTCCGGCTCGAGCGCGACCGACCCGGGGGCAGCGGGCTTCGACGGGGCGCGAACCTCCCGGCCTCGCCCGCCCGCGGAGGACCCTCGCTTCACAGCCGCAGGTCCTTGCGGACGTCGGCTCCGTAGGCCGCTTCGAGAGCACCGAGCACGTCGCGGACGCGATCCCCGTCCTCCGGTACCTGGACCATCACGCGGACGTAGAGATCCCCCCGATCGCCACCCTGGAGCCTCGGTACGCCCTTGCCGCGCAGGCGCAGCCTGCGTCCGCTCTGCGTCCCGGCCGGGATCCGGAGCGCGACGTCGCCCTCGGGGGTGGGCACGGTCACGGTGGCGCCGCGCATCGCCTCCGGCACGGTGACCGGCACCTCGAGGGTGAG
>JAGWVP010000564.1 GCA_018970825.1 bacterium
CGCGACCGCGTGATGTACCTCGAGGGCTCCGACCAGCACCGCGGCTGGTTCCACACCTCCCTCCTCACGGCGGTCGCCACCCGCGGCGACGCGCCCTACCGCGCCTGCCTCACCCACGGATTCATCCTCGACGGGCAGGGGCGCAAGATGTCGAAGTCGCTCGGCAACGTGGTGGCGCCCGACTCGATCCTGAAGGACTCGGGAGCCGACGTGCTGCGGCTCTGGGTCGCGGCGGAGGACTACCGCGGCGACGTCCGCATCTCGAAGGAGATCCTCGGCCACCAGGTCGAGTCCTACCGCCGCCTGCGCAACACCGCGCGATTCCTGCTCGGCAACCTCGGCGACTTCGATCCGGCGCGCGACGCGGTCGCCCATGCGGAGATGGGCGAACTCGACCGCTGGGCCCTCGACCGGCTCTCGCGCGTGATCGAGCGCGCGCGCGCGGCCTACGACGCCTACGAGTTCCACGCGGTCTACCACCTGCTGAACAACTGGTGCGCGGTCGACCTCTCGGCGCTCTACCTCGACGTCACCAAGGACCGGCTCTACTGCGGCGCGCCGGACGAGCCCGCGCGCCGCGGGGCGCAGACCGTCATGCACGAGATGGTTCGCGCGCTCGCGGGAATGGTCGCGCCGATCCTGTCGTTCCTCGCCGAGGACGTGTGGTCGGCCCTGCCGCCGCCCGGGCGCCCGGAGAGCGTCTTCCTGTCCGACTTCCCTTCGCCCCCGGCCGCGTGGCGCGACGACGCGCTCGCCGCGCGCGTCGAGTCCCTGCTCGCGGTCCGTCAGGCGGTCACCAAGGCGCTCGAGGGCGAGCGCCAGGCGGGCGGGATCGGGCACGGCCTCGAGGCGCGCGTGACGCTCGAGCCGCGGGGAGAACTCGCGGCCCTGCTCGCGGAGCGCGCTTCCTTCCTGCCGGAGTGGTTCATCGTCTCGCAGGTCTCGCTCGACGGCCGCGGGCTCGCGGAGAGCCCGCTCCATCCCGGGCTCGGCATCGCGATCGACCGCGCCCCGGGCGAGAAGTGCGCGCGCTGCTGGATGGTTCTGACCGACGTCGGCTCCCGGGCCGCCTACCCGGGCGCCTGCGGCCGGTGTGCCGACGTGCTCGCGCGAATCGGCCACGAGGCCGGAGCGTGAACGGCCGGGAGGACGGCACCGGGGACGGGCCGGGCAAGTACGTGCTCGTGGCGGCCGTCGCCGCCGCGATCGTCGTGCTCGACCAGTGGACGAAGGTCGCGGTGTCGGGCTCGATGCGCCTCCACGAGACGCGTGCGATCCTGCCGGGGTTCTTCGACCTCACCTACGTCCGCAACACCGGTGCGGCCTTCAGCATGCTGGCCGGCCGCTCGGCGGCCTTCCGCATCCCGTTCTTCACCGCGATCTCGCTGCTGGCGGGCGTCGCGATCCTGAGCTTCGTGCGCAGGACACCCGCCTCGAAGCGGATCGTGCTCCTGTCGTGCGCGGCGGTGCTCGGCGGAGCGATCGGCAACCTGGTCGACCGGCTCCTCTACGGGGAGGTGATCGATTTCCTCTCGCTGCACTGGCGAGGCTTCTACTGGCCCGCCTTCAACATCGCGGACTCCTTCATCACCGTCGGCGTGATCGTGCTGCTCGGCCGCGCCCTCCTCGGCCACGACGACATGGCCTGATCGTCCCGGGACCGCTCGTCCCTCGTCCGCGGGTGACGCGCCGCGTCCCGACGGACCGCGAGCGCAGGCGCGGGGGGCCCGCCGCCCGTGCTAGGGGAGGGCGACCCGCCGTCGTCGAAGCGAGCGTCGCGGGGGAGGGACCGACATGGCCACGACGATCGAGAACCGGCCGGGGACGCGCATGCGCACCGCGCTCGCGGCGGCGATCCTCCTGCTCGCTGCCTGCGGCGGCGGAGGCGACGGCTCCGTCGGCCCGGTCGCGCCCGCCTGCGAGAAGGCGCAGAGCTTCGCCTCCACCTTCGACGGGATCCAGCAGGCGATCTTCGAGAAGCACGGCTGCACGCAGGACCTCTGCCACGGCAGCGCGACCCAGGGCAGCCTCGACCTTCGAGCGGGCGCCTCGTGGGCGAACCTGGTCGAGGCGCCGTCGCGTCTGAGTCCGCTCGCTCGCGTGTGGCCCGGCGCGAAGGAGCGCAGTTTCCTCTGGCAGAAACTGCTCGCGAAGTCGGACCCGTCGGTGGGGGTCGCAGGCTCGCCGATGCCGAGCGGACGGCCCGCGCTCTCGGCCGACGAGCTCGAGCTCGTGCGCCTGTGGATCTACGCGGGGGCGCCGAAGGAGGGCACGGTGATGGGCACCGAGAAGTTGCTCGACGCCTGCCTGCCGGATCCCGAGCCGATCACGATCGCACCGCTGCCGCCTCCCCCGGCCGGCAAGGGAGTGCAGCTCGTCATGCCCGAGTGGACGCTGCCCGCCTCGAGCGAGCACGAGGTGTGCTTCGCGTCGTGGTTCGACGTGACCGACCAGGTGCCCGAGGAGTTCCGCGACTCGACCGGGGAGT
>JAGWVP010000565.1 GCA_018970825.1 bacterium
CCATCCCCTGCATCCCAGGGCCCGGTAGGCGGCAAGCGTCACGCGCTGCACCTCGGCTTCCTCGTCGGAGGAAAGCCCGCTCGGGCAGTGGTAGACGGTGGCGTCCGAGTGGTACTTGTGCTCGAAGTCGTAGTTGCCGGCGGGCGCTTCGATGCGCACCACGGGAAGCGCGGAGGCGGCGGAGCCGGTGCCCAAAACCGGGCACGTGAGCTCAACACCGTCGATGAACTCCTCGCACAGCACGTCGGGGTCGTATTGTGCCGCCAGATGGACCGCTTGGGTGATCTCCGAGTAGCCCTGCACCTTGGTGACGCCGATCGATGAGCCCTCCCGGGGCGGCTTGACGATGAGCGGCAGGCCAAGCTGGTCGGGCACGCGCACCAGCCGCTCGCGTTGCTGCTCGCCGGGCTCCAGCCGAACCCAGCGAGGTGTAGGCAGCCCCTCGGCCACCCAGACGCGCTTGGTCATGACCTTGTCCAGCGCGATGGCGCTGGCCAGCACGCCCGAGCCGGTGTAGGGGATGCCCAGCAATTCGAGCGCCCCCTGCACCGTGCCGTCCTCGCCGTGGCGGCCGTGCAACGCGATGAATACGCGGTCGAAGTGCTCGCGCCGCAGCTCGCCCAGTTCGCGCACGGCCGGGTCGAAGGCCTGGGCGTCCACGCCCTGCGCGCGCAGCGCCTGCAGGACGCCGGTGCCCGACATCAGCGACACCTCGCGCTCGGCACTGGTGCCGCCCATGAGCACGGCCACACGACCCAGCGTGGCCACGTCGATCACGGGACTCATGTGCCCCCCCCTGCGACGGACTCGACCAGGCGACGCACCACGTCACCCGCCTCGACCAGCCGGCGCGGCACGCCGCCGATGGAGCCGGCCCCCATCGTGATCACCACGTCCCCGTCGCGCGCGACCTGGGGGATCGTCGTCGTCAGTGCGTCCAGTGAATCTACGAAGACCGGATCGACGCGCCCGGCCACGCGCAGGGCGCGTGCCAGGGCACGGCCGTCGGCGGCCACGATCGGGGGCTCTCCGGCCGGATAGACCTCCGTGAGCAGGACGGCGTCGAAGCGCCCCATCACGGCCACGAAGTCCTCGAAGCAGTCCCGGGTGCGGGTGTAGCGGTGCGGCTGGAAGGCCACGATCAAACGGCCCGCATGCTGGGATCGAGCCGTCTGGATCGTCGCGGCGATTTCGGAGGGATGGTGTCCGTAGTCGTCAACGATCGTCACGCGGTCGCTGTTCCGCTTCAGTTCAAAACGCCGCTTCGCCCCGCGGAAGGATCCGAGGGCCTCGTCGATGCGGTCGAAGGCCACCCCCGTCTCGAGGGCGAGGGCGATGGCGGCGAGCGAGTTCAGCACGTTGTGCCGTCCGGGGATCCCGAGAAAAACGCGGCCGATCTCCTCGCCCTTCCGGCGGACGGTGAATTCGGTCCCCGCCCCCCGCGGGGTCAGGTCGCAGGCGGAAACATCGTGGTCGCGGTTCCAGCCGTAGCTGATCGCGTTGGGCCGGCCCTGGCACACGCGCCGCGCGTTCGCATCCTCGCCGCAGTAAATGATCTTGCCGCTCGTCTGGTCACAATATTGACCGAACACGGCACAGATCGCGTCGATCCCGTCGTAGAAGTCGAGGTGCTCGGCCTCGACGTTGAGCAGGATGGCATGTTCGGGATGAAAGTTGACGAGGGTGCCGTCGCTTTCATCCCCCTCGGCGACGAACCACTCCCCCTTCTCCTCCCAGTTCGCGTTCGTCCCGAGAATCGGAATCTCCGCCCCGACGTAATGCGAGGGGGCCTTGCCGCCGACCCGGAGCACGTGAGCGGAAAGCGAGGAGGTCGTGGTCTTGCCGTGGGTGCCCGCGACGACGATCCCCTTCTTGCCCAGCATGATCGCGGAGAGGGCCTCGGCGCGCCGCAGGAGTGGGATGCCGCGCTTCACCGCCTCGTCGTAGGAGGCGTTGCCCGGCTTGATCGCGCTCGAATAAATCACCACATCGGTCCCGACGACCGCCTCGGCCGAATGCGGACTCGAAAACCGGAGCCCCGCCTTTTCAAGACGTTCGGTCTCGCGCGAGGTCACCTTGTCGGATCCCGAGACGTGGTGTCCGAGACCGAGCAGCAGCGAAGCAAGCCCGCTCATCCCCGATCCGGCGACACCGATGAGATGAACCCGAAGCGGCTCATCGCGCTTGGCGAATCGTTCACCCCAGAGTTTGCAGAGGTCGCTCATGAAAGACAGGTGGCATGGGCATCCTGCCCATGCATCGGGTTTTGACGGTCGGAATGGATGCGAACGAAATCGATGAACAACGCAAGACCCGGGCGGCTTCGACGCCCTGCCATGGTGCATGGGCTGGATGCCCATGCCACATCGCAATGCACTCCGTGAGGGTTTGTGTCCATCTGTAGAAAGGAAAAGGCATTACCTGAAGCTACCTGCAATCACCTCGCCGACCCGCCCCGAGGCATCGGTCACGGCGAGCGCCC
>JAGWVP010000566.1 GCA_018970825.1 bacterium
CGCGGATCTCGGCGAGCGGGCGCGCGAGGTTCTTCTCGACGTCGTTGCCGAGCGCCTTCAGCGGCGAGACGTAGACGACGCGGGTCGCGTCCTCGAGGGTGCCCGCGCGCGCGTCGCGGACGAGGCCGTCGATCGCCCAGAGGAACGCGGCGAGCGTCTTGCCCGAGCCGGTGGGTGCGGCGATGAGCGCGTGGCGGCCCGCGGCGATCGCCGCCCAGCCGTCGCGCTGGGGCGGCGTCGGCGAGCCGAAGCGGCCGGCGAACCAGCGCGCGACGAGCGGGTCGAAGTCGACGGGGGGGATGCTCACGGCGTGCCGAATCCGGACCGGCGAACCTCGAGCGTGTCGATCAATGCTTGCACCGCCGGCAACATCCCTCGAGACGGAAATCGGGAAACATCACGTTCCGCTCCACGGGCTCAGCGGGCCTCCTGGAGCAGCGTCGTCGAACCGAGGACGGAGAGAAGAGTACCCCGCAGGTTCTTCTTCGCGGTCGACGAGCTGATTCGGCAGAAGGCTCGCGTGGTGGACGTCCCGAAAGCCCATGCACACTCGACGTTCGCTGCGACGTTCGCGCAGCTGGTCGAGCCGAGGACCGCGCCCGTGCCGGAGTTGACGATCTCGATGGTGACGTTCGTGATCGGACTGGCGCTCACGTTGACGGCGCTGCAGACGAACGTCGCGGCCTGGACCGCGCCGGTGGTCAGGGGCGTGAACGCCCGGCTCGTGGCGGGCAGACTGAGGACGAGGGTCGTCAGAATCGCGATCTTCTTCATCCTGCGCTCCTCCGTGCCGCGACGAGCGGCTTCTGGCGGACGCCCGGAGATCGAACGGGCGTCCCCGACCCGCGGGGCCCGAAAGAGCCCCGATGGGTGAACTCTCCGTCCAGAATAACCCGGCGGAAAAGGCTCCGGTCAAGCCGCCTTGCCGGGACTTGGGCGAACTACGACCTACCGAGTGCTCCGATTCGCCGGCCCCCTGGGATTCCCTCGTGGTCGGGACCGCGAGAAGAGCGCGGCCGCCTGGGGGCGCGCGGCCCGGCGGCCAGCGAGACCTCGATGAACTGTGGCCGTTGACACGCCGTCATTTTTCCGGGAAAAATGACGGCGAGGTTAACCATTTGGAATTACAGCGATTACTCGTCCCTCCGGAGGGTTCGTTCTTCCTCTTTGGGGCCCGCGGGACGGGGAAGAGCACCTGGCTTCGTCGCCACTATGGCGATGCCACTTACCTCGACCTGCTCGACGAAAAGCTCTTCCACTCGCTCCTCGTCGACCCGGGGTTGCTGGCAGGGCGTCTCGAAGCCTTGCCGCCGGGGTCGCGGGTCGTCATCGACGAGATCCAGCGGCTGCCGTCGCTGCTGAACGAGGCGCACCGCTTCATCGAATCGCGCCGGCTCACCTTCGCCCTCTCGGGATCGAGCGCGCGCAAGCTGCGGGCGGCGGGCACCAATCTGCTCGCTGGCCGCGCGATACGGAAGGCACTGTATCCCCTCGTTCCGGAGGAGATGGGAAACGCGTTCGACCTCGAGCGCGTCCTCACCCACGGGAGCCTCGCACTGGTGTGGGACCGCGGCGGTGATCGCGAGGTGCTCGAGGCCTACCTGCAGACGTATCTTCGCGAAGAGATCCAGGCCGAAGCGTTGGTGCGCAACCTTCCTGGCTTCGCCCGCTTCCTGCCGGTGGCGGCGCTCCTTCACGGCCAGGTGCTCAACGCTGCCGGACTCGCTCGCGACGCGGGCGTCTCACGCAGCACCGTGCTCGGCTACCTCGACATCCTCGAAGACACTCTTCTCGCCTTCCGCCTCCCGGCGTACGAGGGCAAGCTGCGGGTGAAGGAGAGGCGTCACCCGAAACTCTACTGGATCGATCCCGGCCTCGCGCGCGCCGCCCGTCGCCGGTTCGGCGCGCTGGTCGACGAGGAGCGCGGCGCGCTCTTCGAGGGGTGGCTCGCGATGGTGCTGCAAGCCTACCGTGCGTATCGCCATCTCTTCGAGGACTGGAACTACTGGGCGCCCACGCAGTCCGCGGCACTCGAGGTCGACTTCCTGCTGTGGCGTGACGACGCGTGCGTGGCGATCGAAGCCAAGGCAAGCACGCGCTACCGCCCGGAGTTTGCCGGGGGACCGGAGACGTTTGCCGCGAGTTATGGCGGCAAGCAGCGGCCGAAAACCATCGTCGTGTATCTCGGGTCGCACCGCTTGCAGACGCCGGGGGGAACGCAGGTGCTTCCGCTCCGCGACTTTCTCGATCTGGTCGAGAGGGACCGGCTGTTCACCTAGTGGTCCCCGGCGGTCGATGTCGTCCGGAAGCTGCGGCAGGACCAGCGTGAGCGCCGCGTTGACCGCTTCGACTCGCGTGGAATCCAGCCGCAGCGTCGGGAGCGACGGAGATGCTCGCCCCGACAGCGCCCTTCGGCGACGAGCGCGTCGAGGCGCTCGATCCAAAACGCGAGGTGGGCGCCG
>JAGWVP010000015.1 GCA_018970825.1 bacterium
ACGCGCTCGGCGAAGCGATGTCCGTGGTGGTCGCCTCGAGCCTCGCGGCCGCGATCGGCACCGGCGCCGAGGACGGCCTCGGCGCGGCGCTGGCGGGCGTGCTGCTCTCGCTCGTCAGCTGGGTCGCGTGGGCCGCGCTCTCGTTCCTGGTCGGCACGCGCCTGCTCCCCGGTCCGAAGACCGAAGCCGACGTCGGCCAGCTGCTGCGCACGACCGGCTTCGCGGCGACGCCGGGGCTCCTGCGTCTCCTCGGGGTCGTGCCCGGGCTGCGCATGATCGCGTTCGTCGCGGCCGGTGCATGGACGCTGGCCGCGATGGTCGTCGCCGTCCGCCAGGCGCTCGACTACGACTCGACACGCCGCGCGGTCGCGGTGTGCGTGATCGGCTTCCTCCTGCAGGCGATCGTCGTGGGCTTCCTGATCGCGTCGTTCGGCGGGGTTCCCGCGCCGACCGGCGAGACCGCCTGAGCGGGAATCAGCGCGCGCCCGGCTCGCCGGCCTGCACGGGTGGCGCGAGCCCCTCGGCGAGGATCTTCTCCTCGATCGCCTTCGCCCAGCGGCGGTGCGCCTCGGGGCCGAGGTGCGGGTTCCAGCCGAGCGAGAACTGGCGCACGAGGTCGTCCCAGTCGAAGGTCTCGGGGAACACGCCGAGCAACTCGACCATCGGCACGTTCTCCTCGCGGGAGAGCGTGCGCAGCATGAGTCGCCACTTCTGGCTGCCCGCGAACGTCGCGAGCAGCACCGGGACCCCCGCCGCGCGGGTCATGCGGATCATGCGCCGCAGCGGCTCCATGACCGGCTCGACGAGCATCGGCTCGACCGGCCCGTCCCGGACTTCGCCCATCCAGCGCTGTTTTCCGCGCCGGCTCTCCTCGGTCGGAGCGCTGCTCCAGCGGGCCCAGTTCCGCTGGATCGCCGTCCAGAGCCGGCTCACCTCGCCGCCGGCGTAGGCCTTGCGTCGCCAGGCCGCGAGCTTCTCCGCCTGCTCGGGCGAGCGGTCGCCGGGTGCCACCGGCTTCGAGACCAGGAAGTGCTCCGGGTCGGCGAAGGCCGCCTTGTCGACGTCGTTGCTCGACGGGACGACCACGACCAGGTCGGGTCGCATCGGCAAGGCGAAATGCTCGAGCACGCCGAGTTCCTGGAACGAGTTGTAGCCGGTCACCGCGAAATTCAGGACCTCGACCGGTCGTCCCAGCGTGACGGAGAGCGAGCGCGACAGTCTCTCGCCGGTCGAGGACTCGAAGGGCACGCCGAAGCCGAAGGCATGGCTGTCGCCGAGCAGCGCGATCCGGAAGCTTCCGGGCGCCTTCCGTCGAGCCCACTCCGGGCCGCGGAAGCCCATCGAGTTCGTGCGCAGGTCGGCGTTGAAGGCCGTGCCGTCGCGATTCGGGATCAGCACGTAGTTCACGCCCGGGGCGTCGGTCGCCTCGAAGATCGCCTCGACGGCGCTCGGGTTCTCCGGCGGCACGACGAGCCTCGCGACACCCTCCGCGAGTGCGACCGAGACGAGCAGGCCTCCGAGCCCGAGCAGCAGCCTCCCCGCGAGTCCGCCCCGCGGCAGATCGGTGTCCTTCGCCTCCATCGCCGTCGCCGTCGCGTCCCGCGCCTTCGGCGCGATTCGCCGCCCGGACGACACCACCGGCCCGCACCGCGTGCAAGTCGGCCGGTGGCACCGCGAGCGTGCCCGTCGTCGCGCCGAGCATCGCCCCGGCGTCAGGCGAAAGTCCGCAGGGCGCGCGCCGTCGCTTGGCGTGCATGGACCGACCCCTCGAATCCCGCAGCGACCCCCCGGGCCCCGGGCCCCTCTCTCCTCCCCGGTTCCCCCGGGTGTTCGCGCGGGCGACGCTCGCGATCGCGGCGCTCTCCCTCGCCGCGATCGGAGCGTCGCGCGCGCGCCCTCCGGGTGCCGATCGCGAGGCCCTCCTCTCCCGCGTCGACGGCGAGACGCTCGCCGCCACGACCGAAGCGTGCCGCACCGCGCTGCTGAACGGCGAGGCGAAACGCGTGCGCGCGGGCGGCTACGGAGCGCTCGCGATTCCGGTGCGGCTCGCCGACCGGGAAACGCGTGCGCCCGGCTCGGCGACACCGCCGTCGCTCCCGCCGGAGGCGACCGCGCGGCGGCTCGCGGCCGCACGGCACTCGCTCGCGAGCGAGGGCGTCCGCGCGATCCCGGTCGTGGAAGTCGCGTCGGGCGAGTCCTGTCGGTCGCGTCGAGCCCGGGCCTTCGTCGCCCGCTTTCGCGACGCCGTCCGCGAGTCCGCGGCGGCCGCGGCCCCCCCGGGTCCGAAGGCCGGCGAGCGCGGGAACTCCGCGCGCGTCGACGCGCACGAAGGCACCCCCGCGGACGACGTCCTCTGTCGCGGCGAGGGGGCCCCGACGGCCGTGTTCGAAGGCGGCACCGGCGACGGCCTGCCGGGTGCGATCGTCGAGGAGACCGGGCTGCCGGACGTCGCGAACGGCGACTTTCGACGCGGCTGGGACGGCTGGCGCACGCGCGGGCGGGTCGCGCTCGAACCGCCGACCGAGCCGATCGCCGAGGCCTGTTTCCCGCTCGTCGCGCGCCTCGATCGGGGTGGTGCGATCTCGCAGTCCCTGTCGGGTGGCTTGCCCGACCTGGCGCACGACGTGGGCGTCGAGCGGACGGGAGAAGGCGAGGTCTCGCACCCCGCGGCCGAGCTCGTGTTCGAAGTCGTGCCTGAGCCGAGCGAGCGCGCGCTGGTCGTGCGGCTCGCCGGCGAATCGCACGACGTGGTGCTTCCCGCCGCGGCGAGCTCCGCCACGATCGCAATCGCATCGCGCCCCGAGGCCGGCGACGACCTGTCGATCGAGGTCCCGGCCGAGGCGCGGGGCTCGGTCGCGATCGCCTCCGTGCGTCTCCTCCCTGCCGGCCCGGCCCTCGCACCCGCGCACGCGCGGGTCGCGCTCGCACCCTGGCAGGTGGTGTCGGTGGCGGTGCCGAGTGCCGGCGACCCGCCGCCCGGCAACGCGTCGATCGAACTGGCGACGACCGCCGACCTCGGCGCCGTCGCGTTCTCGCCGGACGAGATGAACGCGTGGAAGCTCTACGTCTACTTCGGACGCGAGCACGAGCCCCCGGGGCTCGACCGCTCCCCGGGCTGGCTGCGGCGCACCCTGCCCTGGGTGACCCACCTGCGCTTTCCGGCCGCGATCGGGGGCAACTTCTGCGACGAGGCACCCGTGCCCTGCCGCTCCTTCGACCGCACGAGCGCGCGGCCGTCCGAGATCGACTGCTTCGACGCGCCCTCCTCGCTGCCGGCCTCGCACGAGATCCTGCGTGCCGCGGACGGCCGCCCGCGTCTCGACTTCACCACCTGGGGCCGGACGATCGACGAGGTGCTCGACAGCGGAATGCTCCCGCACCTGAACGTGTCGTCCGCTCCCTGCGCCTTCACCGACGGCCTCGAGTTCAACGGCTACCGCTGGAACGAGCGCCCGGTCGTCCGCCACGCCGAGTGGCGCGGGTACGTGCGCGAGGTCGCACGGGAAATCTCGCGAAGACCCGAAGCATCCTCCTTCCGCTTCTCCATCGTGAACGAGCCGAACTGCCGCTGGGTGCTCGGCGAGCGCCTGCCGACGGGTCGCCACCGCATCTCGATGCTGCACGTCGGCTACGCGGGCGATGCCGGGCAGTACGCGACCCAGTACGCCGAGACCGCGGCAGAGATCCTCTCCGTGCTGCCCGACGCCTGGGTGCAGCTCGGCAACTTCACGATCGGCGGCGGAAGCCCGCTCGAGGACAACCTCCCGGAGTTCCTCGCGGCCGTCGACACGGCGCTCGACGGGGAAGGCGTCGACCCGGGCCGGCTGCGCGCCATCTCGATGAGCCTCTACGAGACGCCACAGCACGGGCTCGACGAGATCCCGGCCATGAAGCTCGGACGCCTCGCCCGCTGGCGCACGGACGGCTCGCCGTTCCGGGACCTGCCCGTCAAGCTCGACGAGGTCGGCGTCATGGAACTCGTCGCGCAGCCGTTCCGCGAACGCACGGGCACGGACCTGCAGACCACGCGCTGGACCGCGGCCTGGCACGCGGAACTCCTCGGGCTCGCGATCGGCCGTGGCTTCGTCTCGCAGGCCCCGTGGCTCACGCAGATGTTCGCCGACCGCGAGCTGACCGAGCCCCGCGCCCTCTACTGGACCTATGCGCTCGCCGCGCTCGCGCTGGGCGACGTCGTGCCCGAGCAGTCGCTCGGCGCACCGGGGGCGCTGCTCCCGGTCGAGGCTGCCGAGCGCACGCCGCGGAGGCTTCGGAGCTTCTCGTCCGCAGCCGGAGACCCCGACGGCATCGGGCACGTCGCACTCGAGGACGCCGCCGACGGCTCGCTGTGGATCTTCGCCTGGCGCCACGACCCCCGACCGGTCGTCGACCGCGAGGCCGACGCGCACGCACGGCTGCGGCTCGACGTCTCGCTGCCCGCTCGCCTGCACGGGGCGGTGGCGACGGTGGTTTCTCTCGACGGCACGAAGCGCGGCTCGGCATGGTCGTTTCCGCCGTTCGCCTCGTCGCCGACGCGCGCGGCCGAGGTCGAGGTCCGGGGCGGGCGACTCTCGCTCGAGGTTCCGTCGGAGAGCGTGCAGCTCGTGCGACTCGGCGGGGAGCGGGCGTGAGCGACGTCCCCTCCGGGACGCACACCGGCCCGCTCTCGTCGGCGGCGGCGGCCGCGGTCGCCCCGTCGGTCGCCGCGGGAGGTGCGCCGGACTTCCCCCACGCGATGCCCGCTGCCGGACGCGAGCGCGCCCACGGGAGGCCCTCGCGCGTGGCCGCGCTGGTCGTGCTGGGCTGGCTGCTCGGCGAGATCGTCGCGTCGGTCGGCCTCGGAGTCCTCGGGGATCGCCTCGGGCTCCGCTACCGCTCGCTCGACGACTTCCTCGACGCGGCGGACCGCGCGCACCTCGAGGCCATGCTGCGCACGGGCGACGGCTGGTACCACCGACTCGATCCCCGGCTCGGCTGGTCGACGCTCCCCTCGGGCGCGATCGGCGGGGCTGGGCGGCCGACCGCGACGCAGAACGCGCGGGGAACGCGCTCCCTCCACGACTACGCGACGGCACCGCCCGCGGGCGTCCTTCGGGTCGCCGCGTTCGGCGACTCCTTCGTGCACGGCGACGAAGTCGCCGACGGGGAGGAGTGGGCGGCGCTCGTCGAACGGTCACGCCCCGGGCTCGAGGTGATGAACTTCGGCGTGAGCGGGTACGGGCCCGACCAGGCCTTCCTGCGCTGGCAGCGCGACGGCGAGCCGTTCCGCCCGGCGGTCGTCGTGATCGGCTACATGACCGAGAACCTGCTGCGCACCCAGAACGTGTTCCGGCCGTTCTACGAGCGCGGTTCGGGCTTCCGGCTCTCCAAGCCCCGCTTCCGGCTCGTCGACGACGAGCTCGTCCTGCTGCCGAACCCGCTCGCGAGCAGGGCCGACCTCGAGGAGCTGCTGCGCGATCCTGCGAGCGTGCTCGCGCGACTCGGGCGCGACGACGCGTTCTTCGCCGGCTCGGGCTGGCATGCGAACCGCCTCGACTTCCTCCCGTCGGTGCGTCTCCTGTCGCTCGTCCCGGCCGCACTCGACGCGCGACGACGCGAGCGGGACCTGTCGTCGTCACCCGACGGCGAGGCCTTCCGGACGGCGCGGGCGATCCTGCTCGCCTTCTGTCGCGACGTGCGGCGCAAGGGTGCGACGCCCCTCGTCGCGGTGTTCCCGAACGAATCGGACCTCGCCTCGCTGCGGCGCGGCCCCGCGCGCGCCTGGCAGCCGATGGTCGACGACCTGCGACACGGCGGCTGTCCGACGGTCGACCTCGCCGACCGCTTCGAGCGGGACGCTCGAGGCGTCGGGATGCGCGAACTCTTCGGGCGCTGGCACTACTCGCCGCTCGGAAACCGGATCGTCGCCGACGGCATCGGCGACGCGATCGACGCACTCGGGGCCGCCGGCCTCGCGGCGGGCCGCGCGACGCCGCTCGCGGGCGACACGGACGGTCGCGAGCGACGCGAGCCCGGTCGCGAACGCGAACCGACCGCTCCCGGACCCGGCGCGCCCGGCCCGGCCGGCCTCGACTCGATTGTGTGGAAGGGAGCCTTCGGTGTAGCGATGCCCCGATGAGCGCCGCGCCCCGCGAGCCCCGCACGGTCGTCGTCACCGGCGCGTCCGCCGGCATCGGCACCGAGGTCGCCCGCCGGCTCGCCGCCGACGGCGACCGCGTCCACCTCGCCGCTCGACGGCTCGACCGGCTCGAGGAACACGTGGCCGCGATCCGCGCAGCCGGCGGCACCGCCTTCGCGCACGCCTGCGACATCGCCGACGGCGAGAGCACGCGCGCGCTCTTCCACGCGGTCGTGGAGCGGGACGGTCGGGTCGACGCGCTCGTCAACACCGCCGCCGTCCTCTGGCTGAACGATTTCGCGACGCTCGCCGAGGCCGACTGGGAGGCGATGCTCGCGACCAACCTCGGGGGCGCGATCCGCGTGACCCAGCAGGCGCTCGCGCACATGCTGCCGCGCGACGCGGGACACGTCGTCCACCTGACTTCGACCGCGGCGGACCTGGGCCTGCCGGGGCTCGCCGTCTACTCGGCCACGAAGGCCGGCGTGCGGCAGCTGCTCGCCGCTCTCCGCGGGGAATACGGCAAGCGCGGCGTGCGATTCACCGAGATCCAGATCGGCAACACCGCCGACACCGAGGGAGGCGGCCAGGCGCTGCGACCGATCGACGCGGGCGCGATCGGCCACATCCTTCGCTGGACCGGGGCGCCCGAGATGATGAAGCCGGCCGACGTGGCCGCGGCGGTCGCGTGGGCGCTCTCCACGCCGACCTCGGTGCGGCTCGACCGGATCGTCATGCGGGAGCGGGCGGAGATCCCGACGTGAGGAGCGCGGCGCGCGCACGACGCCCGGTGGCCGCGGCGCTCGCCGCACTCGCGATGCTCGCGGCACTCGCGACGTCGCCGCGTCCGGCCTGCGCGGACGCGCCGCCCCGGCCGCATGCCGGTGCGGTCCCGCTCGAGCTCGCGCAGGTCGCGAGCGCGACCGGGCCCGAGCTGCGGCCGACCACCCCGGACCTCGCACTCGCCGGCAAGCGCGTGCGCTTCGTCGGCCGCTTCGTGTCGCTCGAGCCCGCGGGCGACGGCCGCTGGGTCGCCGTCTTCGGCGACGGCTCGGCACGCGTGGCCCTGCGGCTCCCGGGGCCCGTCGACCGGCCCGACCGGCTCGACAAGGACCGCGACTGGGAGGTGATCGCGCGGCTCGACGCCCCGGTCTCGCTGCCCGACGGGCGCGGTGCGATCGCCGTCGCACCCGACCTGCTCGTGAAGACGCCGGGGCCGCCCTCGGTCGTCCGGCCCGACGACGTGCTGGTCGAGCTCGCCGGCGCGAACTTCTTCGACGACCCGAAGCTTCCGCCCTGGGAGAGCGAGCAGCCGCTCTACCGCATGCGCGTCCTGCGGCCCGGACGCCCCGGCGACCCGGTCGTGCCCGGTGCGACCGCCCTCGCCTACGTGGACGACGACCGCGGGGGGCGCTTTCTCGAGTACCGCGGGTCGTCGCGCGGCGCCGACGGCGGCGAGACCGCCGTGCGCTGCCAGTTCCGGATCGTCGACGGCACGCTGCGCAGCATCGCGGTCGGGACCCTGCGGACGCCCCCCGCCGGCGAGGCGACGAAGGATTGGGTCGATTTCGAGGACGACCGCTTCCACGATCGCTGGTCGGCGCGCGAGCGTTCCTTCCCGCCCAACGTGATCGCCTCGTCGTGCCTGCTGCCGGCGATCTCCGGCTTCCCGGTCGGCAAGGCGCGCCTCGTCCGCTTCTCGGCCTGGGGCGACAACAAGATGCCGGTGCCGCTCTATGCCTATCTCGACGGCGAGGAGACGATCGACGTCCGCGGAAGGCCCGAGCGCGCGCTGCGCGTGAAGATCGGCCTCGACGTCCGCGAGTCCGGCCGTTCGATCGACGTCCCGGAGAAGTGGCGCGACGCGGCCGAGGCGGGCAGCGAGGTCTGGTACGCGGGCGAGTCGACCTGGTGGATCGCGGCCGACGTGCCGCGCGAGGTGCTGCGCTTCCGGGGACTCGTCGGCGCGCCGGGATCGGCCGAGGTCGAGGCGGACCGGGTCCGCTGAGATCGGGCCGCGACCTGCCGGCGCGCATCCCGGACGATGGCCGTCGCTTGGCGGGCGAGCGGGGGAATGCGATCCTTGGGCTCATGCTCAGGCTCGTGTTCGCCCTCGCGGTCGCCGTCTGGCTCGGCAGCATCGTCTGCGTTTCGTTCGTCGTCACGCCGGCCGCGCACTGGACCTTCGAGTCGGACGAGGCGCGCAGGTTCCTGCGTCCCGTGTTCCCGCGCTACTACCGGCTCGGGCTCGTCTGCGCGTTCGTCGCGATCGGCGCCGTGCTGCTCGGCCGGCACGGATTGCCGCAGGAGATGATGGTTCGGCTCGCGGGCCCGGTCGTGGTCGCGCTTCTCACCACTCTCGCCGGCGCCTTCGTCGTGCTGCCGCGCCTCCAGGAGCTCGACGGCGAGGACCCGGCCTTCGAGCGCTGGCACTTCGCGTCGACGATGCTGAACACGACGACGCTCGGTGCACTCGCTCTCGCGATCGCCGGGGCCGTGATGCGCTGAACCGGGCGCCCCCTCAGCCGATCAGCCCGACCAGGTTCTCCCGCATCACGCGCCGCACGACGTCCGCGTCCACCCCGGGCAGCTCGTCGACGAACTCGGCCGGCCACAGCAGTCCCTCGGGGTGCGGGTAGTCCGACCCGTTCAGGACGTGCCCCGCGCCGAGGTCCTCGACCAGGCGCACGACGTCGTCCTCGTAGAACGGCGACACCCAGAGGTTGCGGCGCATCGTGTCGCTCGGCTTGAGCGGCGGGGTGCCGAACCGCCACATGTCCTTGCTATAGAGGCGCGAGAGCTGGTCGAGCTTGCGCATGAGCGGGGCGACCCACGACGATCCGTACTCGACGCTCAGGATGCGGAGCTCGGGGAAGCGGCCGAAGACGTTGTCGGCGACGAGCGCGGTCACGCTGTCGACGACGGGCCGCTCGGTGAAGGAGAGCGCGTACTCCATGAGCGAGTGCCGGTGCGACGGCGGGTGCGGTCGCAGTCCCCAGCCGGGGTTGTAGAGTTCGGGCAGGGGCGTCCGCCCGATGTGGTAGACGACGTTCAGTTGCGCTTCCTCGCACCGCGCCCAGAACGGGTCGAAGAACGGGTCGCCGGGCGAGCGGCCCTCGAACGGGCCCGCGGTGAGGATCGCGAAACGCGCACCCAGGGCGAGCACGCGCTCGAGCTCGGCGATCCCCTCGTCGAGGTCGACCAGCGAGAGAAGCGGTGCACCGAAGAGGCGGCCGTCGGCCCCCAGGCCCCAATCCTCCTCGAGCCAGCGGTTGAACGCTCGCAGCGACGGGTAGAGGGCCTCTCGGTGCTCCGGCTTGCGGAGCTGCGGCTCGACGCCCACGCCGGCGGTCGGAAGGAGGAGGCAGGCCTCGACGCCCTGCTCGTCCATCTTCGCGAGCCTCGCCTTGCGATCGGTGAACTCCGGCACGGCGAGTCCGTCGATCGGGTTCAGGCTCGGGCTGCCGCCGTCCTCGGTCGCGCCGCGCAGGAAGTCCTTCATCAGGCCGGGGCCGCCGATGCTGTCGGCCGCGCCGACGCTGAAGAAGTGGCAGCGCTCGTCGCCGACGTACATGCGCCCGTTGCCGCCGGGGCTGCGGTCGACCCGGACCGAGCGCGGTCGGAGTCGGCTCTCGAGGTGGCGGGTGAAGCAGTCGTCGGGCTCGTAGTAGTGCTCGTCGGCGTCGTAGATCCGGTAGTCCAGCGTGCGCATCGGGCGACCTCGCTCCTTCTCGTTCGATCCGTAGCCGCTTTCGCGGGGGCGGGAAAGGATGCCGCCGGCCGCGGTCGTCGCGTCGCGGACGTGCCGCCCCCGGCGACTCCACGCGGAAGCTCTCGCGCCGGCGCGCGTTCGCGCGGCAGCCCGCGCGCGCGGCGACCCACCCCGGCCAGTCAGCGGTCGATCAGGTCGAGCAGGTCGGGGATGCGACGCACGACGTGGTGGGGCCGCTCCTCGCCCTCGGGCGGGCTCTTGTCGTCGCGATGCCACAGCAGGACCGAACGCATGCCGCGACGGTTCGCACCGGCCACGTCCTGCGAGATCGTGTCGCCGACGAAGAGCGCCTCGCCCGGGGCACAGCCCGCGCGCTCGAGCGCGACGTCGAAGATCCGGGGGTCGGGCTTGCAGGAGCCGGCGGCCTCGCTCGACAGAAGCGAGTCGAAGTGCGGCCGCAGCCCGCCGAGGTCGACCAGGTGGTACAGGTCCGCGTCGTCGATGTTGCTCACGATGCCGAGGTGGAGGCCGCGTGCACGGAGCGCCTCGAGCGTCTCGACGACGCCCTCGCACAGCCGGAAGTCGCGCGCGCGGTTGCGGAACTGCTCGGCGAACCAGAACGCCACGTCGTCCTCGGAGAGCTCGCGGCCGAGTTCGCGGCCGGTCTCCCGCACGGTATCGCCGAACAGGTGCTCGTGGAGATAGTAGGGTTTCGGCAGGTATTCGCGGAAGACTCTCGCTGCCGCCCGGCGGTGCGCCGTCGCGAGCGTACCCGGATCCGCGTCGAGTCCGAGACGCCGTGCGAGGGCCTGCAGGGTGTCGACCTGCGCCCGGGCCAGGTCGGCGTAGTCGAAGAGCGTGCCGCCGAAGTCGAACAGCACCGCGCGCGCGTCCCGCGACATCGCGTGGAGCCTAGATGCGGGCCGGATCGCCGGCAAGCGGGAGCGGGCGTCCGCCCGCGAGTCAGCGGCCGCGCAGGAACGCTCGCGACCAGCCGGGCCAGGGCTCGCCCGGGAGGTCGCCGAAGCGCCACAGGAAGAGCGCGACCGTCTGCGAGACCATGAGCGTCGTCAACAGGAAGAAGAGCGCCTCCTCGACCGGCAGCACGCCGCCGAAACGGAGTCCGAGAGTGTGCTCGTCGCTGATGCGCCAGACGCCCGAGGCGATGCCGATCGCGTCGGCGAAGGCGAACCACGCCGCGAGCAGCAGCGCGAGCGGCAGCCAGCGCGGCAGCGTCCGCGCGAGGAATCCCGGGAACGCGAGCCACTGCCCGAGCAGGACCGGCAGCGCCCAGACGAGCAGCCACGCGAGGTAGCCGCCGTGGCCGAACGAGCGTGCCCAGTCGGCGATCGCCTGCACCGCCGGGCTCATGGCGTCGCGCCTCCGCGCAGCTTCCGCAGGACGAACAACGCCGCGACCCAGGTCTGCAGGAGGAAGAACGTGTACTCCTCGATCGGCAGCCAGCCGATCCAGAGCCCGCTCGTGCGCTCCGGGTCGAACCCCCAGAAACCCATCGCGACCGCGAGGTTGTCCCACGGCGAGGTCCAGGCGAGCACGACCAGCGTGAGCGCCCCGAGCAGGAGGAAGTGACGCGCGGCGAGCCTGCGCCCCTCGAGCGCGATCCCCAGCGCGAGCGGCGGCAGCAGGAAGATCGCGAGGAATCGGGCGTAGGTCACCGCGCGACGTCCTTCGAAGCTCCGCCCGGTGCGCGAAGGGCGTCGATCGCCGTGGCGAGTTCCCCGAGGGTCGCCTCGGTCGGCTGGCCCGAGAAGCGGGCCTGCTCCGCGCGCGCGCGATCGAGCAGGACGACGATCGCGTCCCCCGAGGTGTCGGCGCCGACGGCGCGCGGGATCACGCCGTCCCAGTCGAGCAGGAGCGGCGGTCCGGGGTGGCCCGACTTCTCGCGGTCGGCGACCACCGAGGCGATGCGCCAGCGCACGAGCCCGTGCAGGACTCCCGGCACCTCGTGCAGGTCGGCATCGGAGACGACGACGACCGCGGACGGATCCGCCGGCGTCGCCCAGAGCGAGAGCCCGCCGGGATGGCGGCGGTGGATCCCCTCGCCCCAGGCGACCGCCTGGTCCGAACCCTTGCGACCGGCGAGGATCAGCAGCACGGGCTGCGCGGCGATCTCGGCGAGATTCCAGCGCTGGCCCTTCGAGTCGTCGAGAGACGCGGCCGAGAGCGCGGCTGCGACCGACGCGGGCGAGCGGGTGCCGGGGGCGCAGGGCCGCGGCGAGGAACCTTCGGGTGCACACGCGACGAGCGGAGAGCCGTTTTCCGCATCGACCGGCGAGGGCCTCGGGGCGACCTCCGGGGCGACCTCGCTCGCGCCGGCTCCGGATCCTCGCACCGCTCCGTCGCCTCCGGCCGCGGTCGCCCCGGGAGACGCGGCCGGTCCGGTCTCGCGGTCGGAGGCCGGCGCGACGGATGCATGGAGTGCGACCAGGACGAGCGACGCGAAGGCGAGCGCGCGGCCGAGAGTCGCGGTGGCCGGAGACGGGCGACGGCCGGCGTCCCCGGTCCGAGAGAACACGCGAATGCGCGAGGTTCGCAGGTCGTGTCGCACGCACCGCCCCTCGCACGCATCCGGGGACGATGCGAGCGAGGCCGCGTCGTCTACCCCGCGGGGCGACGTCGTGCGCGATCGTGTCCGCATCAGCTCGCCCCCGAGCCGCCGACCGCGCGGCCGCGCCAGTCGAGCGGCCGGCCCGCGATGCCCGCGAGCCCGCCGGCGAGCGAGATCAGCAGCAGCAGCCCGAGCGTCGCGGGCCAGCAAAACAGGGCTTCCCTGGCCTGCCCGAACCTCCGGAGCAGCGCGGCCCAGGTCGTGGTCACGGCCGCGAGGGCCACCGGCGGCAGCAACGCCCATGCCCCCGTCTGCCCTGCGCCGAGCCGGGCCCAGGGCCAGAAGCCGACCAGCAGGAGGAGCACCGAGAGCCCGAGCCATTGCCCGGGGTAGCGTCGCGCGGCCGAGTGGAAGCTCTTTGCGAACCCGCGCACGAAGCCGCGGGTGTCCTCGTACATCGTGCAGTCGAGCCAGCGGCGCCCGTCGAGGAGGGCGAGCGACACGCCCGCCGCCTTGGCCGCGATCGCGAGGCTCACGTCCTCGACGACGTGATCGCGCACCGCGGCGTGCCCTCCGATGCGGTCGTAGGCCTCCCGTCGTACGAGGATCGCCTGCCCGTTCGCGACCGACAGCCGCGGGCTCCGCGTGCTGCGAACCTCGGGCAGCGGCACGAGGGCGGTGAGGAAATAATAGAGCCACGGCACGGCGAGTCGGTTCGTCCAGTGCTCGCCGCGATAGCGCGGCAGGAAGGACACGAACTCGGCGTCGGCCGAGCGGGCGGCGGCGAGCGCCCGCGCGACGCCGCCGGGTGCGAGCCGCGTGTCGGCGTCGAGAAAGAGGAGCCACTCGCCGCGCGCCGCCCGGGCGAGCTGGTGGCAGGCGTAGTTCTTGCCGCCCCAGCCCGCGGGCAGCGGCTCGCCTCGCAGCAGGCGCCCGCGACCCGCCGCGTCCGACGCGAACGCGCGCTCGGCGAGTTCCGCGGTGCCGTCGGTCGAGCCGTCGTCGAGCACGAGCGCCTCGATCGGCGGCTGGCGCTGCGCCAGCATCCCGGCGATCACGCCCTCGACGTTGCGCGCCTCGTCCCGTGCCGGGACCAGCAGGGAGACGGTCGGCCCGACGCCCGCCGTCGGCTCGACCGTCGCCGGGGCTTCGCCCCGAACCGCGCGCTCCGCGGCTTGCTCGTGGCGCTCGAGCCAGCGGCACGACCGCCATGCGCAGAGCGCGGCCCCGGAGGCGAGCGTCGCCGCGACGACGTCGAGGGCGGCGGGGACCTGGCTCATGCCGGCAGGTGGCGGACCACGTCGCGCGCGACGAGTTTCCCGCCGAGCACGACCATCGGCACGCCGCCGCCGGGCTGCGTGCTGCCGCCGACGAGCCAGAGGCCCGCGACGTCGCGCGAGCGCGGCGCGGGGCGGCGGAACGCGGTCTGGTCGAAGCGCGCGGAAAGCCCGAAGATCGAGCCCGCGTGGCAGTGGTAGTCGCGCTCGAAGTCGACGGGCGTGTAGCGGTGCTTCACGACGATCGATTCGCGCAGCCCGGGCAGGCAGAGCCTCTCCGCCCGGTCGATCAGCCGCTCCGCGTAGGCGTCGGCAATCTCGTCCCAGCGCACGCCGTGGGCGATCGCGGGTGCCGGGGCGAGCAGGTAGAGCGAGGTCGAGCCGTCGGGCGCGAGAGCCGGGTCGGTCACGCTCGGCGCACAGACGTAGAACGACGGCTCGGTGAGCGGGCGCTTCTCGACGAAGACCTCGCGCAGGTCGCGCGCGAAGTCGGGACCGAAGCCGATCGTGTGGTGCGGAAGACCGGGCCAGGTCCGGTTCGCGCCGAGATAGAGGATGAAGGCGGACGACGAGGGCTCGAGGCGGGCGAGCCGGGCGTCGTCCATGTGGCGCCTCGGCGTCTCGCCGAGCAGGCGGCCATAGGTGTGGTGGAGGTCCGCGTTCGAGACCACCGCGTCCGCGTCGAGCCGTGTCCCGTCGGCGAGCAGCACGCCGCGCGCGCGACCGCCCTCGACGGCGATGCGCTCGACCGGGGCGCCGTAGCGGATCCGCACGCCGAGATCCCCGCACAGGCGTGCCGCCGCCTCCGCGATCGCGTACATCCCGCCGCGCGGGAACCACACGCCCTGCGCCGCCTCGAGCCAGGCGATGAGCGCGTAGGTCGCGGGCACGTCGTCGGGAGACGCACCGACGTAGATCGCCTGGTAGCTCGCGAGCTGTCGCAGCCGCGGGTCGCGGAACTGGCGCGCGACCCGCTTCGAGAGCGAGGTCAGCGCGTCCATCTGCATGCCGGCCACGAGCATGCGGGGCTCGAGGATGTCGGTCCACGAGTCGAAGAGCCGATCGAGGAAGTGGCGCTCGACGAGGTGGTAGATGCGGCCGGCGCGCGCGAGCCAGTCGACCCAGCGTGGCTCGTCGTCGGGCGAGATCCGGCGGACCTGCGCGAGCACGTCGGAGAGCGAGTCCGAGAGCTCGAAGACGAGCCCGTCGGGAAAGTGGGCTCGGTAGAAGGGGCGAAGCGGCAGCAGTTCCAGGTAGTCGCGCGGGTTCTTCCCGGCCGCGGAGAAGAGCTCGTCGATCGCCCACGGCATCGTGAAGATCGTCGGGCCCATGTCGAACGAGAAGCCTGCCTCGCGCAGGCGGCGGACCTTGCCGCCGGGCTCGTCGCGCCCCTCGACGACCTCGACGTCGAAACCGGCGAGACGCAGGTGCACCGCCGTGGAGAGACCTCCGAGCCCGGCTCCGACGACGACCGCGCGGGGCACGGCGTTCACGCCTCCCCGCCCGCGCCGCGCGAGAACGCGAGCGCCGAGGCGACTGCCGCGCACAGCGACAGCATGGCGATCGCCGCCCACAGCGTGCGGCCGGGATGCGCGAGCGCGATCCAGGCCACGAGCACGAAGCCGGCCGCGAAATTCAGGCCGATGAAGGCGC
>JAGWVP010000567.1 GCA_018970825.1 bacterium
ATCGTGCACGAATCTCCGCACTATCTCGGGAACGTGAACCTCGAACTCCGTCGCCACGTTCCGCCGACCAGGATGCTCGCCGCGGTGAAGGAGGTCGCGCGGCTGCGCGGCGTGCCGCTCGGCCCGGTCGGCTACCTCGAGCGCGCCTACCTGGCGCAGGTCGAGCGCTACCTGATGACCGGGCGGACGCCGATGCGCTGTCACGCGCTCTCCGCGTCCTGCTTCGTCGACTCGTGGGGCAACGTGTTCCCGTGCACGATCTACGACCGCAAGCTCGGCAACCTGCGCGACGTCGACTACGACCTGCGCCGGATCTGGTCGTCCGGGACCGCGGTCGCGACCCAGCGCGAGATCTGGAACTACGACTGCCCGCAGTGCTGGACGCCTTGCGAGGCCTACCAGTCGATCATGGGCAACTTCCTCGTCCCGGGGCGGCTCACGCCCGAAGGGGGAGGAGCGGCCCCCGACCCGGCGACGCAGTCGGGCTGAAGGAGAGAAGCCCCGGCGCCGTTCGCCTCGACGACCGTCCTCGCTGCAGCGGCCGCCGGGCGGAGCGCGCGGGGGTCAGTGCGCGTGGTCGCCGGTGGAGAGCGGGATGGTCGTGTCGACCGCGTGTCGCTCGACGTAGTGCCCCTGCGCACCCATCCGGATGCCGATCTTCGCGAACATGTTCCCGAAGCGGTCGAAGACCTCGACCCGCTTCACGACGATCACGTCTCCGGGTGCGAAGTCGAAGTGCAGGCCCGGCCGCCCGCTCGGCTGCGACTTGCCGCTCTTCACGTTGAAGGACACGGAGTGGACCTCGAACGGGCCCCCGTTGCGGCTGAACTCGATCTCGCCGTAGAGGCCGTCCGCGTTCAGGTGCTCGCCGGTCGAGCGGGACCGCAGGGCGTCGAAGCCGATCGTCCAGAAACCGCTCGGCAGCAGCGTCGTGTCCCCGCCGCGGGTGTACGCGGCGTCGCTCGCGGTGTCCATCACGTAGGTGAGCGCCGAGACGAAGAGGTACTTCCCGCGCAGGTTCGTGTTCTGGGGCGGGCCCACCGATCCCCACCTGGCCCAGGGGTTCCCGTTCTCGTCGAGGATCCTCACGTCGAGGATCTCGAGCTTGTCCTGGTTGTTGGTCGGCAGGCCGAGCGGCCAGATCTCCTTGTCCGAGTCGATCGAGAAGGTGAGCGGCGTGAGCGCGACCCGGTTGAGCATCGCCTCGACCACGAGGGTGCCGGTCCCGTTCCCCGGGAGCGCGTCGCTCAGGTAGAGTTTCACGCGGCCCTGGGCGGTCGGCTTCATCTCCAGGTAGGCCACGTTGTGCGTGGCGGCCTCGTCCACGAGGTACGTGCGGTAGTAGGGACGATGCGCGTGGGCCGTCGCCGGGAGGAGCAAGGCTGCGGCGACGAGCGCGGTGGCAATCCGGGTGGTCGACGGGCGCACGGGGTGTCTCCGGGGAACGCGAGCCGCCGCGGGCGGCGGGTGACTTCGTCGGACCTTAGCGCGGGGCGCCCCGCTTGCCTAGGCACGAAATGCGGCCTTTGCCCGGCCGGCGGCCGCCCGGCGACTTCGCGACGGGGGGAGCGCCGACCGCCGGGTCCGCTGCCCTGCTCGCATCTCGCGGGCCGGGTCGGGGGTGTCCGGGGCTCCCCCGCGAGCGGATCCGCGATCTCCTCGCGGACGCCGGAGGCAACCCGGCGGGACCGGGCCGGTCGCCCGACTCCGGCCGAGTCCGGCGTCAGGAGCGGCGCGGGAGCAGTCGGCGCTCGAAGGCCGCGCGCTCGAGTTCCTCGCGGAAGTCCGGGTGCGCGATCGCGATCAGCGCGCGCGCGCGCTCCGGGACGGACTTGCCCTTCAGGTTCGCGATCCCGTGCTCGGTCACGACGTACATGACGTCGGTGCGCGGGGTCGTCACGATGCTGCCGGCCGCGAGCTCCGGCACGACCCGGCTCGTGCGCACGCCGTCGCGTTCCCGCGTCGAGGAAAGGCACATGAACGACTTTCCGCCGCGCGACGCATAGGCTCCGCGCACGAACTGCAGCTGGCCGCCCGTGCCGGTCAGGTGGCGCCAGCCCGCACTCTCCGAGGACGCCTGTCCCTGGAGGTCGATCTCGGCCGTGTTGTTGATGGACACGACCCGGTCGTTGCGCATGATCACGTGCGGCAGGTTCGTGTAGTCGACCGCCCGCGCGGAGACGCCTGGATTCGCGTCGATGAAGTCGTATTGGCGCTTCGAGCCGGCGGCGAAGGTGAACACGATCGTGCCCGGGTCGATCTGCTTGCGCGCGCCGGTGACGATTCCGGCCTCGACCAGGTCGATCATGCCGTCGACGAGCATCTCGGTGTGCACGCCGAGGTCGCGGACGCCGGCCTCCCGGAGCAGTGCGCACACGGCGTTCGGCATCGCGCCGATGCCGATCTGGAGGCAGGCGCCGTCCTCGACCTCCGCCGCGATCAGCCGGGCCACCGCGCGGTC
>JAGWVP010000568.1 GCA_018970825.1 bacterium
GGTGCGCGATTTCGTCGCCGGGCGAGCACCCCGGGCGGGGATCGTCGAGACGTCCCGCGGGGAGGTCCCGGTCGCGCTGTTGACGGGCCGTTCCTCCGCCGAGGAGAAGCCGGAGCGTGCGTCGCACGCCTCCGGACCGGTCGACGCCGGTCCGACCGCCTGGCACGACGGCTCCGACCACGACGCGTGGAGTTGGCGGGGAGGAGTGCTCGATCGTGCCGGCGTCCTCGCCTTCGTGGAGGCTCTTCCCGAGGGTGCAGTGCGTGCGAAGGGCGTCCTCGCGCTCGCCGACGTACCCGACCGTGCTACCGTCCTGCAGGTGGTCGGTCGT
This sequence comes from bacterium, assembly GCA_018970825.1. Lineage (GTDB taxonomy): Bacteria > Desulfobacterota > Binatia > UBA12015 > UBA12015 > REEB422. The sequence continues at coordinate 332 of JAGWVP010000568.1, forward strand.
CGCCACGAGTTGCTCGCGGGACGGGCATGGGAAGGCGATCCGCCGTCCTCGCGCCTCGTCGTCATCGGTCTTCGCGGCAGCCTCGACGGAGACGCCCTCGACGCCGGGATCGCTTCCTCGGTCGCGGGACCCCGCTCCCGGGAGCGCGACCGTGAGAACACCGCGCGGAGCCGTCCGTGAGCGCCGGCCTCACCCCGGCATCCAGGCCGAAGGGACGGTCTTCCTCGCCGAGATCGCGCGTTCCCGTCCTCGCGTGGCTTCCCGGCCGAACGATGCTCGCGCGCTTCCTGCGACACCACCCCGACCTCGAGGGATCCTGGTCCGCGAGCGACCTCCTCTTTCGGACGATGCCGCGTGCCGGCACCGGGATCGCGACGTTCGAGGGCGGCGTCGTGATCCGATGCGACTTCCGGACGCACTACGACAGGAGCGTCTTCACGGGCCGGGAGGAGTTGCCCGAGCGCCGACTGCTTTCCTGCCTCCTGCGCACCGGCGACCGCTTCGTCGACGCGGGCGCCAACCTGGGGCTCCATGCGCTCCTCTCTGCCGCCCGGGTCGGGCCGGCCGGGCGCGTCTTCGCCTTCGAGCCCGTGGGGGAGACGTTCGAGCGCCTGCAAGGCAACGTTCGCGCGAGCGGGTTGGAGCGCCAGGTCGAGGCCGTTCCTCGCGCCCTTGCGGACGCGACCGGCCGGCGAGTCTCGCTGGGTGGGCCCTGTCACAACGAGATGCGCATCGGGGATCCCGATGGAACCGGACGCGTCCGCGCGCTCACGCTCACCATCGACGATGCGCTCGCCGGCAGCGCGGTCGCCGGCATGAAGATCGACGTGGAGGGCCACGAGATGCCGGTCCTGCTCGGCGCCCTGCGGACGATCGAGGCCGGCCACCCGTGGCTTCTCGTGGAGCTCAACACCCGCCTCGCGGGAGTCTCTCGACTCGCGGATTGGGACGTCCACCGTCACCTCGTGGCCTGCGGCTACGGCGCACACCTGCCCTCGGCCGTGGTCGCCGGCGACCACTCGGCCCTCGCCGATTCATGGACGTGCAAACGCCTCCACGTGAACCTCCTCTACTGGGCGGGAGATCCTCCCGCCGGGCTCGGGTCGATCCGGTCCCTGCAGATCCGCGACCTGGTCGACTCCTGGGTGCGCGACGTCGGGCGCGCGTCCGGGAGGAGGGGCTTGCTTCCCCTCGCCTCGGCGCTCGTGGGACCGGACACGATCCGTCGACTGCGTTCCCGCTGAATCGCCGCGAGCGTCGCACCGGGATCGGGAGGTGACGTCGACGTCATCGCCAGGTCGGGAGTCGGTCGAGGACCGTGCGCAGTCGCAGGACATCGAGCGGTGCGAACCGGTCGACGGCTGCCCAAAGCGGGACGTCGGAGGGCAAGGCTCCGTAGATCGACCGTACGACGGCCGTGGTCACGGCCTCGTCGCGAGGCCAGCCGTGGGCGGCGGCGACGGTCGAGAGATCGGGCGCGTACTCGTGGAGACGTTCGCCCCAGCGCTCGAGGTGGCCGAGGTCGGCGATGAAGTCGCTCTTGTTCCGGTTGCAGCGGGAGTCGGCGACGACGAGGTTCGCGATGCCGTCGTCGGGGTGACGGGACCACGGCACGAAGTGGTCGACCTCGCGATCGGCGACCGGGCCGTCGCAGTAGAAGCAGCGACCCCGCTGGATCTCGAGGAGCGGCTCGGCGAGCCCGGCGACCGCCGCGCGGTCGCGCTCGAAGAGGAAGCTCTCGACCCGGGACTCGGGAATCTCGTTGAGTCGGGTGACGAGCAGCGCCCATTGGCGATGGATCATCGGGCGCAGGACAGGTGCCAGCGCGACCAGGCAGCGGGCCGCTCCGGGACGGAAGCGGAGGAGGTTGTCGAATCCGGAGGAACGCGCGAAATCCCCCCGGCGGACATCGTCCCCCCAGCCGATCTCGTAGAGGAAAGGGTCGACGCGGCGGCCGACCCGCTGGAGCTTCGGGAGCGGCATCTGGACGAGCCTCCACTCGACCTCCCGCTCCAGCCGTGCGACCCCGTCCGGGTCCACGCTGCGCTGCCTGTGCAGCGAGGTCCCCGGCGCGAGGCGTGCGCGGTCCCGGTACTCCTCGACGAGAGACAGGATCCGCGCCTGCG
>JAGWVP010000569.1 GCA_018970825.1 bacterium
TCGCGACGAGGATCACGTTCTTGCCCTTCGACGTGAAGGTCTCGACCGTCCGGCGCATCGCATCCTCGAAGGTCTGTCCGGCCGGCGGCTCGCGCCAGCTGCTCCAGAAGGCACTCAGCACGACGGCGTGCACCGACGGCTCCGATGCGAGGCGGCGCGAAATCCAGCCGTACTCGGGACCAGTCGCGAAGGGCGCGTCGTCGCGACCCTGGTAGAGCACGTTTTCCTCCGTGAGCGTCTCCGCGAGACCCGGGAGAAGGTGGACGGCGTGGGAGTCGCCGAGCAACGCGACCGTGGGCGGACGGTCCGAACGTGACACCTGGCAGCCGGACCAAGCCGCGCGTGGTCGGGTCGGCGGCGGCGTGAGGCGCTTCGGACACCTCGGGTAGATCGACATGAGCCTGTGCATGGCGGGGTTCCCGAGTTCGCCAACCAGTCGCCCGGCCGGCTCGGCACGAACCCCTCGCGCCCCGCCGCTCGCGCCGATCCACCAGCCCAGCAGTCCGAGCGTCGCCACGGCGGCGACGAGCCCGCGCGTGCGTGTCGCCTCGCTCGGCCGGGCCGCCTCGCGCGCGGGGATCTCCGCGAATCGCCAGGTGACCCAAGCGAGCAACAGCGAGAGCGCGACGACGGATGCGCGCGTCGCGACGGCCGGGGTGCGACCGTCGAGGATCGAAGCGAACGAGAGCAGCGGCCAGTGCCAGAGGTAGAGCGGATAGCTGACGAGGCCCAGGCCGATGATCGCGCGGTTCGCGAGCAGCGTGCGGTTCACGAGCGCGCCGGGGCCGGCTGCGAGCACGAGAGCCGTGCCCACGGTCGGCAGGAGTGCCGTCGTGCCCGGGTAGGGGGCGTCCGGCCGTGCGAGGCGGAGACCCGCGACGAGGAGCCCCAGACCGGCGGCGGAAACGAGGTCGCGCAGCCAGGAGTTCCATCGCGCGGTGGTCGCCGCCCCTTCGGAGCGATCGTCGTGCCACGCCGCGCGCGTGGTTGCGAGCAGGCCGCCCAGCCCGAGTTCCCAGACTCGTGCGAGCGTCGAGTAGAACGCGGCGTCGGCTCGACCGCGGACGAGAGAGAGGTTCCAGGCGAAGGAGGCCGCGGTCAGGAGAGCGAGGAGCGGTGCACGCGGCAGTCGCAGGCGGTGCAGGAGCCAGAGGACGACGGGCCACGCGAGGTAGAACTGCTCCTCGATCGCGAGCGACCAGAGGTGGAGGAGCGGCCGCTCGGACCCACTCGGGTGGAAGTACCCGCGCTGGGTGGCGAAGAAGAGGTTCGCCGTGAACGAAGCGCCCGCGGCGATCTCTCGGCCGAGTCGTTCGAGTTCGTCGGCCGAGAACAGGACCCAGCCTGCGACGAGCACCGTCGCCAGGACCAGAGCCAGCGCCGGGAAGAGGCGCCGCACCCGACGTCCCCAGAACCCCGGGAAGCGGAACGCACCGCGGTCGAGCGCGTCGTCGATGATCGACGTGATCAGGAAGCCGGAGATGACGAAGAAGGCGTCGACGCCGGTGAAGCCTCCGGGCGCGATGGCCGGGAAGGCGTGGAAGAGGACCACGGCGGTGACGGCGAGGCCGCGGAGGGCGTCGATGTCGGGGCGGCGGGGGAGGGGGTTGGGGGGAGGCATGGAAGACGGGGCGAACGGGGGTCGGATACCATGAACCCCGGGGAGGGCATCGAGGTCGCCCCCCTGACTCCCCGGGCACTCGTCCGAGGGTCGCCGATGCCCCGTTCCTCGGAGTGCCCTCCGCCCTCGCTCGGCGTTGCCGGCCTCGTCGCGCGTCACGACCTTCCCCAGCCAACCGTTGGCGACAGGCTGTCATAAACTCCTGCGTCGTCGGTCTTGTTCATGCGGACCGAACACGCTCCGGTTTTCTCCGTCCAAGCTTCTCTTGCAGTCTTGCGGTTCGAGCGGCGCATCCCACGCGCCGACGGCTGGGCGTCTCGCGAAAACTTAAAAAAAGTCGCGAAAAGGCCCGGTGCCTCCCCCCATTTTGGCCTGTTTTTTGCTGCTTATTTTCCTCGTTTTCCCGGCACGCGCGCCCATTTCCGCGTGCCTCCCTTCCACCGGCCGCCCCGTTTCCTCATTCCGCGGGACGGGTCTGCCCAAAACTTCAGCAAAGGAGACGAATGAGAGTACTCGTGTGTGGTGGTCGCAAGTTCGACGACAAGGCGATGCTCGAGCGAGCCCTCGGTGAAATCGAAATCACCGAACTGATCGAGGGGGCAGCAAAAGGCGCCGACAGACTGGCCCGTGAGTGGGCCGAGGCGAGGAAGATCCCCTTCCAGACCTTCAAGCCCGAGTTCGGGCGCTACGGCCGCGCCGCCGGTCCCATCCGGAACAAGCGGATGCTCGCCGAGGGCAAGCCCGACCTGGTGGTCGCGTTCCCCGGCGGCTCCGGGACCGCAAACATGGTCGGCCTCGCCCGCGCCGCCGGGGTCCCCGTCCGGCTGGTTGCGTA
>JAGWVP010000570.1 GCA_018970825.1 bacterium
GGAGCCCGATGAAGCGGTCGGGCCGCTTCGTCTTCACCGCCATCTCGGTGATGCCGAGCGTGGAGGTGTTGCTCGCGAAGATCGTGTCCGCACCGCAAAGGCCGTCGAGCTTCGTGAAGGCCGCGTGCTTGGTCGCCACGTCCTCGATGATCGACTCGATCACGACGTCGCAGGGGGCGAGTGCCGCGAAGTCGCTCGTGGTCACGAGCGCGGCCATCGCCTTCTGGTGGCGCTCCGAGGCGGCCTTCTGCTTCTCGGGGTCCTTCTCGCGCTCGACGGCCTTCGCGAGTGCGCCGTCGATCTTCTTGCGCAGCGCGTCCGTGTCGCCCGGGGTCGCCTTGACGAGGATCGTCTTCAGCCCCGCGCTCGCCGCCACCTGGGCGATGCCCAGTCCCATCTGTCCGGCGCCGAGGACGCCGACCGTGCCGATCTGGTTCGCCATGAGTTCGTCTCCCCCCTGTTGTCCCTGTCGATGGAATCGTTCGGCCGCGGTCGCCTACATGCGCCGCAACTGGTCGAGGATGTCGTAGCCGGTGATCTGCCGCGACTTCGCCGCCTGCTCGGCGAGGAACGCGGGCGAGACGCGCCCGGACTGCACGCCCTTGGCGAGGTCCGCGATCGCGACCTGCACGGTCGCCTCGTCGATCATCTCGCCGGTCTCGGGATCGGCCATCGAGCCGCCGCCACGCTCGTGGTACAGCGACACGATCCGCTTCGCGTTCGCGATGTCGGCTTCGCCCGGCGAGTAGCATTCGTTGGCGATCCGCGCCTGTTGCGGGTGGATCACCCAGGTGCCGTCCATGCCGAGCTTGGCGGAGCCCTGGTTCTTGCGGCGCAGGCCGGCCTCGACCTCGGAGACGCGCTCGGCCGGGTCGTTCGGACGCCAGAGCTTCGTGTAGACGTTGTCGATCGCGTGGAGCCCCGCGGCCTTGGCCGCGACGACCATGCCCTGCTTCGCGTAGAGGAAGTTCTGGTTCTGCTCCTCGACGAAGTCGCGGATCCCGAGCGTGGCGGCGAAGTCTGCGATCCCGAAGATGAGGCCGACCATGCGAGGCGACGCGGTCGCGATCTCGTAGGCCCGCAGCAGGGCGCGCGGCGTCTCGATGAGCGCCTCGATCTGGAGAGGAACCTTCCAGCCGGCCTCCTTCTCCATCGTGTCGAGCAGGCGGGCGACGTGCGCGATGTCGTCGGGTCCCGAGACCTTCGGCAGGACGATGCCGTGGAAGCGGTTCGGGGCGCCGTTCACGATCGCTTCGAGGTCGCCGATGAAGAAGCGGGAGCGGACGTTGTTCGGCCGCACCGTGACGATCTTCGAGCCGAAGTCGAGCGTGTTGAGCGCCTCGACGACGACCTCGCGGCTCTTCTGCCCCTTCCACTCGTAAGGGCAGGCGTCCTCGAAGTCGGCCATCACGTGGTCGACCGGCGACCTCTCCGGGTCGGCCGCGTTGCGGTGCATCTTGGGGTTGTGGCCGGGGTAGGCCATCTCCGTGCGGGGGATGACCAGGCGCTTGCCGCCGTCGATGACGAACATTGGGCGAAACCTCGTCGCTTCGTGCCGATGGGGATGGTCGCGGAACCGGGCTCGACGGACGCCGGCCCGAACCCGGGGCTGTATAGGGAACCCGCAAGCGCCGGGTCAACTTGGCGCGGGGCCGGGGACTCCCGTCCCGGGCCGCGCGCTGTTAGGAAGCGATCCGTGAGACGCGAGAAGCCGTGGGTCATGCGGACGTACTCGGGCCACTCGAGTGCCCGGGCGAGCAACGAGCTCTACCGTCTGAACCTCTCGAAGGGGCAGACCGGACTGTCGGTCGCCTTCGACCTGCCCACCCAGACGGGCTACGACAGCGACCACCCGCTCGCCGCCGGCGAGGTCGGCAAGGTCGGCGTCCCGGTCGGGCACCTCGGCGACATGGAGGCGCTCTTCGCCGGCATCCCGCTCGGCGAGATGAACACCTCGATGACGATCAACGGGCCAGCGGCCTGGCTGCTCGCGCTCTACGTCGCGACGGCCGAGCGGCAGGGGGCCGACCCGCGCGTCCTGCAGGGCACGACCCAGAACGACATCGTGAAGGAGTACCTGTCGCGCGGGACGTACATCTTCCCGCCCGGGCCGAGCATGCGGCTCACGGCCGACGTGATCGCCTACACGGTGAAACACGTCCCGAAGTGGAACCCGACCAACATCTGCAGCTACCACCTGCAGGAGGCGGGGGCGACGCCGGTCCAGGAGGTCGCCTACGCGCTCGCGACCGCGATCGCGGTGCTGGACACCGTGCGCGACTCCGGCGACGTCTCCGAGGCCGAGCTCTCCGACACGGTCGCGCGGATCAGCTTCTTCCTGAACGCGGGCATCCGCTTCATCGAGGAGATCTGCAAGACGCGCGCCTTCGGGCGGCTCTGGGACGAGATCACGCGCGAGCGCTACGGGGTCGCCGACCCGAAGGCGCGCCGGTT
>JAGWVP010000571.1 GCA_018970825.1 bacterium
CTCGGCGGCGACAACATGGATCTCGCCCTCGCGCGCAAGGTGGCCGAGCGCCGCTCGGCCGCGGCGTCGCTCGACGCCGCTCGATGGCTCCAGCTGGTCGACCAGTGTCGCGAGGCGAAGGAGCGCCTTCTCGCGGAGGACGCTCCCGGGCAGGTCGCGATCTCGCTTGCGGGCCGGGGCCGGGGCGTCGTCTCCGGCGCCATCGCCGACGCGATCTCGCGCGAGGAGGCGCTCGCCGTCGTGCGCGACGGCTTCTTCCCGCTTTGCGAGCCCGGGGCGCGCCCGCGCGGCGATGCCGGGCTCGCGCTCGCCGAGTTCGGGCTTCCCTTCGCGAGCGAACCCGAGATCACTCGTCACCTCGCGGCTTTTCTCGCTGCCGCGGCGACGCGTCTCGAGGCGGAGGCTGCCGCGGCGGAAGCGGGGTCGGGGCCCGGAGCGCCGGCCGCGGTCGCCAACGGTCTCGTCGTGCCCGAGGCGGTGCTCTTCAACGGGGGCGCGCTCAAGCCCGCCGCCGTGCGCGGGCGAGTCCTCGACGCGCTCGCCGGGTGGTGCGGGCTGCGCCCGCGCGAACTCGTCGGGGCGGACCTCGACTTCGCGGTCGCCCGCGGGGCGGCCGCCTACGGTCTCGCCCTGCGCGGGATCGGCGTGCGCATCGGTGGCGGCGCACCGCGCTCCTACTACGTCGGTCTCGCACCCGCCGACACGGTGCCGGGGGCCGGGGCCGGAACGACCGGGGCACGGGATCCCGTCCGCGTGCTCTGCGTCGCGCCGCGCGGCATGGAGGAGGGCGAGTCGGTCGAGATCTCGACGCCGGAGTTCGAGGTCCTCGCGAACGCGCCCGTGCGGTTCCCGATCTACGCATCGACGACGCGCGGCGGGGAGGCGGCCGGCGAGGTGGCGCTCGCCGACCCGGCGACGCTCGTCGCACTGCCCGAGATCGCGACCGTCCTGCGCTTCGGTCGATCGCTGCAGGCGCGCCCGGTCTCGGTGCATCTCCGCTCGCACCTGACCGAGACCGGGGTGCTGGAACTCTGGTGCGAGTCCCGTTCGACCGATCACCGCTGGCGGATGAGCTTCGACCTGCGCGCCTCGGTCGACGCGGGGACACGCGCCGACGGCGGGGCGGCCGCGGGTCCGTCACCGTCTGCGGGCGAGGCCCGGCCCGGGGTCGACGTCGAGCCCGCAGCCGTTCCCGCGCCGGTCGGCGAGAGCGTGGTTGCGGCGGAGAGGATCGGGACGGCGAGGCGGCGAATCGAGGCGTGCTTCGACGGTCCGCCCGGCGCAGCCGACCCGGCGCGACTCGTGCGGGAACTCGAGGAGGCCCTCGACGCGGGCAGGGAGTCCTGGCCGCTCGCCTGCATCCGGGAACTCTGGGACGCGCTGTTCGGAATGGAGAAGGGCCGCGCGAGGACGCCCGCGCACGAAGCCCGGTGGTTGAACCTCGCGGGATTCCTGCTGCGACCGGGCACCGGGGAGGCGCGAGATCCGTGGCGAATGGAGCAGCTCTGGCGGATCTTCGAGCGCGGTCTCGCCCATCCGGGTGCCACGCAGGCCCGCGCCGAGTGGTGGACGCTCTGGAAGCGGGTCGCGGGCGGACTCACGCGGCAACAGCAGCAGGGCCTCTGGCAGGAGATCCGACCGGTGCTCCTTCCCGACGCGCAGAAGAAGGCGAAGCCGAGCCGCTGGAAGGGCGGTCCGCAGGAGATGCGCGAGATGTGGCAGGTGGCGGGCTCGCTCGAGCGCGTCGCGGCCGGCACCAAGCTCGAGATGCTGCGCGTGCTCGGCCCGCGGATCGTCGCGGGCAGGGGCGGCGACGCGGACTGGTGGTCGTTCGGGCGCATCGCCGCGCGCGCGCCGGTGTTCGGTCCTGCGAACACCGTCGTCGAACCGGCGGCGATCGCGCCTTGGCTCGAGCGGATCGCGGACGCCGCCTGGGAGAAGCCGACCGTCGCCGGCCTCGCGGTCGCGCAGGCGGCGCGGCTCACGGGCGACCGGGTGCGCGACCTCGACCCGGGCTTGCGGGAGCGGCTCGCCGGGCGACTCGAGTCGTCGCCCGAGACGAAGCGCTTCGCACGGCTGCTGCGGGAGCGGCTCGCGCTCGACGTCCGCGAGCAGGCCCTCGTCCTCGCGGAGTCGCTCCCGGTCGGACTTCGCATCGCGGGAGAGGTCGGGGGCCCGGGGGCGCCGGGAGCCTGACCCGGCGATCCTCGCAGGCGGCGGAACAGGGGCGATGGACGTGCGGCGGCTCGCGCTCCTCGGCTTCGGGCTCCTGCTCGGACTCTCCCTCGTCGAGGGCGCTGCCCGGCTCTCGTGGACCCGGCCCTGGCACGAGCAGCTGATCTCCGAACAGGCCGATCCGGCGTGGAAGGGACTCGTCCGCACCAACTCGCTCGGCCTGCGGGGTCGCGACGTCGCTCCCGCGAAGCCCGCCGGCGTGGAGCGGGTCCTC
>JAGWVP010000016.1 GCA_018970825.1 bacterium
GGCTCTCGCGGCGATCGGGGCGGTCGCTCGTCGCGACGATCACCTTCATGTCGACCGGCGCGCTCGCGGTGCTGGTCGCGAGCCGACTCGGGTGGCTTCGATGAGCCGCCTGTCGGCCTTCGCCTGCGGGTTCGTGTTCGCGATCGGCCTCGGGCTCGCCGGCATGACCCGGCCGTCGAAGGTGGTCGGCTTCCTCGACGTGACCGGAAACTGGGACCCGACGCTCGCCTTCGTCATGGGCGGGGCGGTGCTGGTCGGACTCGTCGCGGTCCCGGTCGTCCTCCGGCGCGGGCGACCGCTCTTCGAGGGGACCTTCTCGCTCCCGTCCCGCAAGGACGTCGACCTTCCTCTCGTGGCGGGCTCGGCGATCTTCGGCGTCGGATGGGGGCTCGCAGGCTGGTGCCCGGGGCCCGCGATCGTCTCGCTCGCGACCTTGTCCCCGACCCTGCTGACGTTCCTCGTCGCGATGGCCCTGGGGCTCCTCGCGGGCGAGCGGGTTCACCGGACGATCGGCGAGGCGCAAGCCGCGGCCGCGCTCGCCGACGAGGCGGACACCGATGGCTGAGCCCCGCCGCGGGCGCAATCCCGGTCGCGCCACCTTCGCCGGCTGCCGGTGTTCAGGACGGGCACGTCCCGGAGGAAGTCGATGAGCCAACTCGCCGAGTCGATCGCCCGCGCCCGAAACCTGCGCCTCGTCGCGCGAGGTCGCAAGTCGGGCCAGCCGCGCGAGGTCACGATCTGGTTCGCCGTCGACGGCGAGGATCTCGTCGTCGGTACGCTCGACGAGCGTCGCAACTGGGTGCGCAACGCGCGCGCGAACCCCGACGTCGAGGTCGAGGTGGGGGGCATCCGCCTGCGCGGCCGTTTCGAGGACGTGGCGGACGCGGGTCTCGCGGACCGCGCCCGGACGGCGCTTTCCGCGAAGTACCTGACGGCCCGGATCGCAGGCTGGTTCGGCGTCCGGCAGAAGCACCTCTTCGCGATCCGAGACCTTCGGGCGGCCTGAGCACGATCGGGAAATTCCCGAGACCGGCGTGCCCGGCGCGTCTTTGCGCGGGGTGCGACATTTCAGCCGGTTGACAGCCTCCGGGAACCGCCCTTCACTCTCCGTGTCGGGAGGTCGCGGCGGCCGGGTCGGTGCCGGGACGCCTCCCGGGAGGAGCCACCCGGATGCATCGCCTCATCGCCACCACCCGCCGGGGAGCACTCGCCCTCGCGTTCGCCATCGTCCCGACGCTCGCGTTCGCGGAGGCCGGGTCCCGCAGCACCTCCGACGGGCATCGCATCCTGATCAGCAAGGACGTCGGCCAGGAGCGCTGGGCGATGAACCTCGACCTGAACGACGGCACGATGACCGGGAACGTGTTCTTTCCCGGCGGCGGCCCGCCGCAGTTCGTCTGGTGCGAGCGCAGGGGCGACGACGGGAGCCTCGACCCGGTGCTCGGCGAGATCCGCTATTCCTGCAAGGGGGCCGACGTCTGTGCCGAGGCCCCCTGCGCCGACGGCGGCTGGAAGACGCTCGGCGAGGTGTCGGTTCCGGGCTCCTTCTTCCTGCCGGCCACCGACCCGTTCTCGCCGCTCCGGCTGCCGGCCCAGTACTGCAGCGACGTCTGCACCTATCCCGAGGACATCGGCGGGGAACCGTCGTTCTCGATCCAGACCAACTGCTGCAATTACGTCACGCTCGGGCAGCGGACGACGCGCGACATCCGGCGGGGCGACCAGCTGACGATCCGGTTGTGGCACTACCAGCTGACGGGTCCGTCGAACGCGAAGTCGTATCTCGCGGTGCAGATCAACGACCGGCTCGCCTGGGAGGCCCGGCTCCCTTTCCCCTGCGCGGGCGGCATCACCGGCTTCGTCCCGAACGGCGACTGTCGCGACGCGGCGACGCCGGCCGAGAGCGATCCCTATCGATTCACCGCCGATTTCGACGCACCGGCAGGTTCGGTGGTCTATCTCCACGTCCAGAACCACGGCGAGAACAGCTACAACATGGTCGAGGCGTCGGTCGGCGGCGAGTCGTTCATCCTGAGCGATGCGTGGACCCACGTGAGCAAGGGGCTGCGCGTGCGCCCGGGCGGTCGACCCGCCTCGGTCGAGGGAGCGGCCGGTGCGCCCTGACACCCGGGCAATCGCGGGTCGACGCGGGCCGCGATCCATCGCGTCGCTCCTGCTCTCGGCGGCGCTCGCCGCCTGCTCCGACGGCGGCGGCGCGGCGCCCACCGGCCCGCCCGGTCCCGCGCGGGTCGCGCTGACCTTCCTTGCGCGGGTGAACGGCGAACCCTTCGCCTGCGGTCGGACCTATCCCGGCCTCGGCGTCGGGGCGGTCGACTGGGAGCCGAGCGATCTTCGCGTCTACGTCTCGAACGTGAGGCTCGTCCGCGAGGACGGAGGCGAGCAGCCGGTCGAGCTCGACCAGGACGGAGCGACGCAGCTCGAAGGGATCGCCCTGCTCGACTTCGAGGACGCAACCGCCCGCTGCTCGCTCGTCGGCACGCCCGAGACGAACGTCCACGTGCGGGGGCAGGTGCCCGCGGGAAACTACGACGGCGTCCGGTTCACGGTCGGCGTCCCCTTCGAGCGCAATCACGGGGATGCGTCGGTGGCGCCCCCGCCGCTCGACTCGAGCGCGATGTTCTGGACCTGGAACACCGGCTACCGCTTCCTCGTCCTCGACGGCTCGATCCCGAGCGGCGCCGGCTACAGCGTGCACGTCGGGAGCACGCGCTGCCAGGGCGACGGACGCGGCAACGTGTCCGGATGCGACCAGCCGAACCGCGCCGAGTTCGCGCTCGACGGCTTCGACCCCGCGCGCGACGCGGTCGTTCTCGACGTCGGCGTGCTCCTCTCGGAGAGCGACCTCGCGACGAACGCGGCCGGCACCTCCGCGGGCTGCCAGGGATCGCCGACCGATCCCGACTGCGAGGGGCCGTTCGCACTGCTCGGTCTGCCGTTCGGCGGCATCGCGGCTCCGCCCCAGCGGGTCTTCCGGGTCGGCGCAGGCCTCGCCGAGGCGCCCCCGGCGACGCCGGCGCCGACCGGCACGCCCGGGCCGACCCCGACACCCGGACCCGGCCCGGCCTGGACCTGGAACCTGCCCGCCGGCTTCCCCGTCCCGATCGTCCCCGCGGACAACCCGATGAGCGAGTCGAAGGTCGAACTCGGGCGCCGCCTCTTCCACGACGTCCGCCTCTCTCGCAACGGCACGCAGTCGTGCGCGAGCTGCCATCGCCAGGAACTCGCGTTCAGCGACGGCGCGACGACCTCGCGCGGTTCGACGGGCGAACTCACGCCCCGCAACTCCCCCTCGCTCGCGAACGCGGCCTACAACCCGACGCTCACCTGGATGAACCCGCTGCTCGAGACCCTCGAGGAGCAGGCGATGGTGCCGCTGTTCGGCGAGACCCCGGTCGAACTCGGCTTCGGCGGGCGCGAGGACGAGCTCGCAGCCCGGGTCGCCGCCGACCCGGTCTACCGCGCGATGTTCGACGCGGCCTTCCCCGGCGAGGCCGAGCCGGTCTCGGTCGGAAACCTCGTGAAGGCGATCGGTGCCTTCGAGCGCACGCTCGTCTCGGGCAACTCGCCCTACGACCGCTGGCTCGCGGGCGACGAGGAGGCCCTCTCGGCCGCGGCGAAGCGCGGCAAGGACCTGTTCTTCTCCGAACTCCTCGAGTGCCGCCACTGCCACGGCGGCCTCAACTTCGCGAGCGCGCTCGCCCACGACGGCAGCCCGCGCGAGAAGACTCCCTTCGAGAACAACGGCCTCTACGACGTGGGCGGCACGGGTGCCTATCCCGCGCCCAACGTCGGGCTCTACGAGTTCACCGGCGACCTGCGCGACATGGGCCGGATGAAGCCTCCGACGCTGCGCAACATCGCGCTCACCGCGCCGTACATGCACGACGGCAGCATCGCCACGCTCGAGGAAGTGATCGACCACTACGCGCGCGGCGGACGTCTCGTCGAGTCCGGCCCGAACGCGGGCGACGGGGCGGCGAGCCCCTACAAGAGCACCTTCATCACCGGCTTCCCGCTCTCGGCGCGCGCGAAGTCGGACCTGGTCGAGTTCCTGCGGAGCCTGACCGACGCGGGTTTCACGACCGATCCGCGTTTCTCCGACCCGTTCGCCGCGCAGGCGGGCGGGTCCGCACCCTGAGCACGTCGGAGACCGCCTCGAAGACGCAAGGAGCCCTTCCGGCCATGAGACCCACGATCCCCACCGACCGCCGACTCCGCGCGGCGCTTCTCGCGGCGACGATCGCCGCCGTGCTCGCCCGTGCCGGCCAGGCCTCGGCCCAGTTGCGCGCCTCGGGCACGCAGATGACGCCGGACTCCCGCCGCTATCTCATCAACAAGGACGTCGGCCCGGAGCGCTGGGCGATCTCCTACAACCTGCAGGACCGCACCGTGACGGGGAACGTCTTCCGCTCCGACGGGTCGGCGCCGTCCTTCGTCTGGTGCACGATCGCGAGCCAGGTGCCGGCGGGCGACCCCGCGGCGAACCAGTACCTGCTCGACTGCTGGGGCGCGCCGCAGTGCGTGGCCGCACCGTGCTCCGACGACGACTGGCAGGTGATCCAGCAGGGCATCCCGATCGCGGGCTCGTTCCTGCTTCCCCCCGGGACACGGGTCACGTTCGAGGCGAACATCGAGCCGGTGCTCGACGCGCAGTGCGCGACCTCGGGCTGCCACTCCGGTGTGAGCCCGGCCCAGGGGCTCGACCTCTCGAACGGCAAGGCCTACGACGCGATCTTCCGGAAGCCGTCGTCCCAGGACGCGGACCATCTCCTGGTCGAGCCCTTCGACCCGGAGGCGAGCCACCTGTTCGGCAAGATCACCGGCACGGAGACGGGAGCGCGGATGCCGCTCGGGGGAGCCCCGCTGTCCGACGAGGTCGTCGGTGCCTTCCGGCAGTGGATCCTCGAGGGAGCCGCCGAGAACTGAGCGGAGCGGGATTCCCGGGGCGGCCGTCGCGAGCCTTCGCGGGGTGCGCGCCGGCGCCGGACTGTGCTACGACGGGCCCGTCGTGGGGGTGGGCGGGGCGCAGCGGGGTCGGATTTCTCTCGGCGACCTCGAGTCGCTCGCGGGAGACGGACGGGTCGAAACCGTCCTCGTGGTGTTCCCGGACCTCTACGGCCGGCTGCTCGGCAAGCGCTTCGAGGTCGGCCACTTTCTCGGACACGTGGCGGGCGAGGGCACTCACGGCTGCGACTACCTGCTGACCGTCGACATGGAGATGCAGCCGGTCGCGGGATACCGGTTCGCGAGCTGGCAGCTCGGTTACGGCGACGTCGCGATGGTGCCGGACCTCGGGACGCTCCGGGTCGCCGCCTGGCTCGACCGCACGGCCGTCGTGCTGTGCGACCTCGCGATCGAAGCCACGGGCGCGCCCGCCGCGCCCGCCCCGAGATCGGTCCTCGCGCGACAGGCCGCCTCCGCCGACGCCGCCGGCTTTCGGGTCGAGGCCGCCTCCGAGCTCGAGTTCTACGCCTTCGAGACGAGCTACCGCGCGGCGGCCCGCAGCGGTTACGCGAAGCTCGTTCCCGCCGGCTGGTACCTCGAGGATTACCACGCGCTCCAGGGAACGCGGCTCGAGCGGCTGAACGCCCCGCTGCGGCGCCACCTCGGCGACTCCGGCATCGAGGTCGAGAGCACGAAGGGCGAGTGGGGCCTCGGCCAGCACGAGATCAACGTGCGCCATGCCGAGGTCCGCGAGATGGCCGATCGCCACGTGCTGCTGAAGCAGTGCGCGAAGGAGACCGCCGAGCAGGCCGGGCTGTCGGTCACCTTCATGGCGAAGATCGCCGAGGACCGTGCGGGATCCTCCTGCCACGTCCACCTGAGCCTGTGGCGCGACGGCCGCAACGCCTTCGACGGGGACGGACGTCTCGGCCCGGTGCGCTGCTCCGACACCTTCCGCTGGTTCCTCGGCGGCTGGATCGCGCGGGCGGGCGAGACGATGCCGTTCTACGCGCCGAACCCGAACTCCTACAAGCGATTCCAGGCGGCCTCCTGGGCGCCGACGCGCCTCGCGTGGAGCCACGACAACCGCACGGTGGGATTCCGCGTCGTCGGCGAGGGGCCGAGCCTGCGCATCGAGTGCCGCATCCCCGGAGCCGACTGCAACCCGTACCTCGCCTTCGCGGCGGCGCTCGCCTCGGGGCTCGACGGGCTCGCGCGGCGCACCGAGCCGCCGCCGATGTTCTCCGGTGACGCGTACGCGGCCGACGCGCTGCCTCGGGTTCCGGCGACGCTGCGGGAGGCGAGCGAGCGGTTCGCCGCGAGCGAGTTCGCCCGCGCCGCTTTCGGCGACGAAGTCGTCGAGCACTACGCGCATTTCTTCCGGCAGGAACAGCAGGCGAGCGAGGCGGCCGTGACCGACTGGGAGAGGCGGCGCTACTTCGAGAGGATCTGAGGAAACCGGAGGGGTGGGGGGACGCGCGTGGGGCGCACGATCATCGGCATCACGACCTACGGCCGCAACGAGCAGGACCGCTACTCGTTGCCGGCCAACTACGTCGACTGCATCCGCCGCGCGGGCGGGATCGCCGTCCTGCTGCCGCCGTCGTGCGACCGCGTGGACGAGTGGTTCGAGATCGTGGACGGGTTCGTGCTGGCCGGCGGCGGCGACATCGCCCCCGCGATCTACGGCGGCCTCGACCACGAGACGATCTACTCGGTCGACCCGGACCGAGACGGCTGCGAACTCGAGATCGCCCGACGGGTCGTCGAGAGCCGGCGCCCCGCGCTCGGGATCTGCCGCGGAGCCCAGGTGGTGAACGTCGCCCTCGGCGGGACGCTCCACGAGCACGTGCCCGACGCCTACGGCGAGGAGGTCGTCCACCGGCACCCCGAGCGCCACCCGATCCGGCACCGGGTGCTCGTGCACCCGGAGTCCGGCCTCGCGCGCATCACCGAGTCTCTCGACTTCGAGTCGGCCTCCATCCACCACCAGGCGGTGCGCGACCTGGCGCCGGCGCTCCGGGCGTGCGCGCACGCCCCCGACGGGGTGGTCGAGGCGATCGAGATGCCGGATCACCCGTGGCTCTATGCGGTGCAGTGGCATCCCGAGTTGACGGCCTTCGCCGATCCCGCGCAGCAGCGGATCTTCGATGCGCTGGTCGCGGCGGCGTCGGTGGCAAGGGAGCGAACGCCGTCGTCCGCAGGTCGTTCGGCCGCGGCCGGCCGATCGTGAGGGGAGGGCGGATGGGACGGCAGCTCGAAGGCCGGGTCGCGCTCGTGACCGGTGCCGCCGCCGGGATCGGCCGGGAGACCGCGTTGCTCTTCGCCCGCGAGGGAGCCCGCGTCCTCGGGGCCGACCTCGACGAAAGGGGCGGCCGCGAGACGGCGGAGGAGGTCGCCGCCGCGGGCGGCGAGTGCGTCTTCGTCGCCGCCGACGTCTCGCGCGACGCCGACTGCCGGGCGATGGTCGAGGAGGCCGAGAGGCGCTTCGGGCGCCTCGACGTGCTGTTCAACAACGCCGGCATCATGGATCCCGCCGACGACGACGCGGTCGCGACCGACGAGGCGGTGTGGGACCGCACGATGGCGGTGAACGCGAAGGGGGTCTTCCTCGGCTGCAAGCACGGGATCCCGGCCCTGCGGCGCGCGGGAGGCGGCTCGGTCGTGAACACGGCGTCGTTCGTCGCGGTGGTCGGCGCCGCGACGCCGCAGCTCGCGTACACGGCGAGCAAGGGCGCGGTGCTGGCGCTCACCCGCGAACTCGCGGTCGTACACGCCCGCGAGGGGATCCGCGTGAACGCGCTCTGCCCGGGGCCGCTCCGCACCGAGCTCCTCATGCGATTCCTCGACACCGAGGAGAAGAAGAAGCGGCGGCTCGTCCACGTGCCGATGGGCCGATTCGGCGAGGCGAGGGAGATGGCGCAGGCGGCGCTCTGGCTCGCCTCCGACGCGTCCTCCTACGTCACGGGGACGACCTTCCTCGTCGACGGCGGGCTCACCGCCGCCTACGTCACCCCGGAGGGATGAGCATGCCGCCGAGCGAGAGGATCGAGGTCTCGAACCCGTTCGACCAGAAGCTCATCTGCACGCTCAACTGCGACGACGAGCGGGCGATCGACTGGAAGCTCGGGCGCGCCCAGGCCGCCTTCGAGCGCTGGCGGAAGGTGCCCCTCGCGGAGCGCATCGAGCGCGTCTCGGCCTGCGTCGACCGTTTCGCGGACGGCGGCGAGGACGCAGCCCAGGCGGTCTCGCTCCAGATGGGCAAGCCGATCGAGCAGGCGCGCCGGGAGGTCGAGACGTTTCTCTCCCGCGCGCGCTGGGCGCTCGACGCGGCCGAGGACGCGCTCGCGACCGAGGTGTTTCTCTCCGAGGACGGCATCGACCGTCGCATCGAACACCACCCGCTCGGCGTCGTGCTCGACGTGGCGGCCTGGAACTACCCGCTGCTCGTTCCGGTGAACGTGATCGTCCCGGCACTGCTCGCGGGCAACACGGTCGTGCTCAAGCACAGCGAGCGGACGCCCCTCACGGGGCAGGCGATCGCCCGGGCCTTTCGCGACCCCGACGTGCCCGACCTGCTGACCGACGTCGTCGTGCCCCCGGCCCAGGCCGAGCGGCTCGTCCGGGACCCCCGGGTGGCGCACGTCGCCTTCACGGGGTCGGTCGCGACCGGGCGCCGGGTGGTCGAGGAGGTCTCGGGCGGGCTCGCGAGCCTCGGGCTCGAACTCGGCGGCAAGGACCCCGCCTACGTCGCCGCCGACGTCGACCTCGAGTTCGCGGCGGCGAACGTGGTCGACGGCGCCTGCTACAACGCGGGCCAGTCCTGCTGCGCGGTCGAGCGCGTCTACGTCCACCGCAGCGCCCACGACGAGTTCGTCGAGCGGGCCCGGCGCGTCCTCGAGGCCTACCGCATGGGCGATCCGCTCGACGAGGCGACGACGCTCGGCCCGCTCGCGATCCGCGCCTCGCTGCCGCACCTCGAGCGACAGGTGGAGGATGCGGTCGCGCAGGGCGCCCACCTCCTCCTGGGGGGCCAGCGGGTCGCGGGGACGACCGGGAACTTCTTCCCGCCGACGCTGCTGGTCGACGTGCCGAACCGGTCCTCCCTCATGCAGGACGAGAGCTTCGCGCCGATCGTCGCGGTGCGCGCGGTGAAGGACGACGACGAGGCGGTCGCGCTGATGCGCGACACCCGCTTCGGACTCACGGCCTCGGTCTGGACCGCCGACCCGGAGCGCGCGGAGAAGGTCGCGCGCGAACTCGACTGCGGCACCGTCTTCCAGAACCGGTGCGACTGGGTCGACCCGAGCCTTCCGTGGAGCGGTTGGGGCGAGAGCGGTCGTGGCGCGACGATGTCGCGCTACGGGTTCCTCGCCCTCACCCGGCGCAAGGCCCTCCACTTCCGTCCGGGGCCGGCCCGGGGCTGACGCCCTGTCCGGCCGAGCCGCGTCGGCCCCCGCCGGCGCGACTCCGGGCCGCATCGGAGGCGGCGCAAGGAGGCGCGGGGAGCGGGTGCGTCCGCGCCCTTCGTCAGCGGATCGCGCGCAGGTCCGGCCGGTCGTGATCCCGCGAGAACACCGGGGGCCGACCGATCGGCGCGTCCACGACGATCCGACGTCCGCCGTCCAGCGCCGTGCCCGACCAGACGTCGTACCAGGTGCCGGGCGGCAGCCAGAGGTCCCGAGTGATCGCCCCGGCCTCGACGACCGGGGCGACGAGCAGCGAGTCGCCGAGCAGGAACTCGTCCTTCACCGTGCGGGCCTCGGGCACGTCGGGGAACACGAGCACCGGGTGGCGCACCATCGGGGCCGAGGTTTCGCGCGCCTCGGCGGCGAGAGCCCGGAGCTCGGGGCCGAGCGCCCGGTGGATGCGGGCGAAGCGACGGAAGTGGGCGATCGTCTCCTCGTCGGAGTCCCAGGCCCAGTTGTCGAGCTTCTTGTTGCCGTCGTGCGTGCGCATGATCGGCGTGAAGGCGCCGAGCTCGGTCCAGCGCAGGAAGACCTCCTTGGTCGAAGGCGGCACGGTCGAGCTGCTGAAGCCGGCGATGTCGTGGGTCACGAACGGCACGCCGGAGAGCCCCAGGTTGAGCATCGCCGGCACCACCGTCGGAAGACCGTCCTCGGCCTCGAAGCCGGTCTCCTGGTCGCCGGTCCAGGTGATCTGCGACACCGCCTGCACGCCGGTCCAGCCCGAGCGCGAGAAGACCGCGCCGTCGCCCGGGCGAAGCTCGTCCATGACCTCGCGCGAGAGCCGCTGCCAGGCCTCGGGGAAGAGGTTGTGGCGCGTGCCTCCGTCGGTGCCGTCGGCGAAGCGCGCGTCGAGCGGCACCCACTCGGCGAAATCGGCCATCCAGCCGTCGATGCCGTAGTCGAGGATCATCGCGCGGAGCTGCGACTTCACGTACTCGCGCGCCTCGGGCTGCGTCAGGTCGGGGTGGGAGGAGCTGCCGTTCGGCGCGAACGCGACGTAGGCGTCGCCGTTCTCGCGGGTGACGAGCAGCCCGCGATCCTTCATCTCCGGGAAGTGGTTCGGCAGCTTCTCGTCGACGAACGGATTCACGTAGGCGAGGAAGCGGAAGCCGTCGGCGTGGAGGGTCCGGATCATGTCGGCGAGCCCCGGGTAGTGGGTCTCGTCGGCCTGCCAGCGGTACTGCACGCCGTAGCCGCCGTCGAAGTTGCGGCGCAGCCCCGTCCAGTCCTGCGACCAGATCGCGCCCGCCGGGACGTCGTTCGCGCGGAGCTTCGCCGCGCGCGCGAGCACCTTCTCGGTGCCGCCCTGTGCCGACACCCAGAGGTCGAAGGCCCAGTCGGGTGGAAGGGTCGGGCGGCCCACCTCGCCGCCCAACTGGCGGACGACGTCGAGCGGTCGGGGGCCCGGGAACACCACGAGTTCGACCCGGCTCTCGCCGACGAGCTCGAACCAGGCGGTGCCCGGGTCGGTGCGCCCGAGGTCGACGTCGACCCGGCGCGGGGTGCGGAAGAGCACGCCGAAGCCGCGCGCATCGAGGTACCAGGGCATCGGGAAGTAGGTCGTGTGGGCGTCGCCGGACAGCGCGCGGTTGCCGCCCGGCTTGCGGCCGATGCCCTGCTCGCTGACCATCAGGGTGAAGGCCTCGCCGCGCTGGTCGACCGCGGCGTACTGCTCGCCGAAGCCCATGAAGGTCGCGTCCGCGTCGATGCGGACCGGGAAGACCGGCGAGCGCAGGGCCGTGGTGCCCGAGCCGGAGAGCGGCGGTGCCGACGGGAGCGCCGGGTCGAGATCCATCTCGATCACGGTCGCCTCGGGCTGGCGCGCATCGGGATGCACGCGGAGCACCGCGCGCAGCTCGGAAGCCGGGTCGCCGAGTTCCACGACCACGGCGTCGCCCTCGCGCCGCGTACCGCGCAGCCCGCCGACCCGCTCCTCGGTCGCACCCGTGCGCGCGAAGGTCCAGATCGCCGTCGCACCCTGGTAGCTCTCCTCGAAGGAGCGCACGATCGGTGCGATTCCCTCGGGCATCGCGAGCAGCGGGCGTCCGTCGATCGAGAGGGAGACGGCTCCGGTCGTCGAGACGTCCACCCGGACGCCGTTCGGCAGCACGCCGCCGCGCGAGGCGGGCGCCGGAGACGACGCGGTGTTGCCGCAGCCGGAGGCCACCGCGAGGGCGAGGGGCAGGAGGAACAGGGCGCCCGGGTTCGGGATGCGTCGGGTCATGGGATTCTCCTCGGGGCCCCGGGGTGTCCGAGGCAGGACTCCTCCTACCACGAAGCAGGGCCGCGGGGAGCCGGTTTTGCGAGTCGACGGGTGGGTCGGGACGGGCCGCCCCTCCCCGCGGAACCGGCCTTCCCGCGATGGTCTTCGAGCCGGTCCGGGTTTTCCTCGCGGCCTACCCGCGGTACACCCCTCGAGCCGACCCGCCCGCGGTCCGGCGCCCAGGGCCGCTTCCGTGTTCCGTTTCGCGACTCCCCTCCTGTTGCGCCTGCGGATGCGCCTGCGGAGCGCGACCGGCCCCGGGGCGGACGACACGATCCTTTGGGCGGCCGTGATCGGGATCGTCGGGGGACTCTGCTCGGCTCTCTTCCGCGGGGCGAACCTCGTCCTCACCTCCGTGCTCACCGGTTCGACCGAGGACCTGGTCGCGATCGCCCGGAGTCTCGGTCCCCTGCCGAGGGTACTCGTGCCGGCCGTCGGCGGGGCTCTCGCCGGCATCGCGCTCGCGGCCGGAGCCCGGCTGTTCCCGGGCCGGCGGTCGGAGGATCACATCGAGGTCGTGCGCGTCGGCAACGGGACCATCGAGGTCGGGCCGACGCTCGCTCGCCTTCTCTCGTCGCTACTCTCGATCAGTTCCGGCTCGTCGATCGGGCGGGAGGGCGGCATGGTGCAGCTCTCGGCTCTCGCCGCCTCCGTCCTCGGCCGGCTGGGGAACCTCTCGACGCCGAAGCTGCGCCTGCTCGTCGCCTGCGGCGGAGCGGCGGGCATCGCGTCGGCCTACAACACCCCGCTCGCGGGCGCGGTCTTCATGGCCGAGATCGCGATCGAATCGCTCGCTGCGGAAGTGATCGGGCCCCTCGTGGTGGCGGGGCTCGCGGCGACCCTCACCATCCGCCACTGGATCGGCCTGAGGCCGATCTTCGAGTCGGTCTGGCTCGATCGCCACGTGGCGGTCGGAGCGCTGCCCGTGCTCGCCCTGGGTCTCCTCGCGGGCGTCCTCTCGGCGGTCTTCCTCGGGCTGCTCGACGTCTCGAAGAAACTCTTCTCCCGCATCGCCGTCCCCCTCCCCGTGAAGCTCGGGCTCGGCGGCCTCGTGGTCGGGCTCGTTTCGCTCGCGGACCCGGGCGTCTGGGGCAACGGCCATGCGATGGTGGATTCCCTGCTCCACGAGTCGCCTCCCGTGAGAGAGGTGGCGCAGCTTCTCGGTCTCAAGGTGCTCGCGACCGCCGCCGCCGTCGGCACCTCGACGGTCGGCGGCGTGTTCACGCCGACCCTCTTCATCGGCGCCTCGGTCGGGTGGCTGTTCGGCGACCTGCTGCGACATGCGACCGCCGGCGTGCCGACCGAGCCGGTGGTCTTCGCCGCGCTCGGCATGGGGGCCTTCCTCGCGGGGACGACGCACGCCCCGCTCACCGCGATCCTGATGATCTTCGAGATGACGCTCGCGCGCGACCTGCTGTTCCCGCTGATCGGCGTCGCGATGGCGGCCCGCTACGTGTCGGCCGCGCTGCGTCCGAAGTCGGTCTACGGCGACTCGCTCGGCGACCATCGGCGTCGGCTGGCCTCGCTCTCGCCGGTCGGCGAGATCCTCGCCCGGCCGTCGTCGGTCGTGACGGACGACGTGACCGCCGGAGTCGTGGGGGAACTTCTCGCGACGAGCCCGGTCCAGGTCGTCTGGGTGGTCGACCGGGAAGGCGTCTACCTCGGCGAGATCTCGCTTTCCGCGATGAAGCACTTCCTCGGCGACGACGACCTCCGCAAGATCAAGGCGTCGATGGTCTTCATGGAGGACGACGTCCCGGCCGTTTCGCCCGACGACCCGCTGACCGAGGCCCTGGCGGCCTTCTCCCGGACCGATGCCGACCGGCTGCCGGTGGTCGACGAGCACCGGCGCCTCGTCGGCGAGATCACGAAGACCGACCTGCTCCTCGCGCTGGGGTGAGGCCGGTCAGTCGATCTCCCCGAGCCGCTTGCCTCTCTTCGAGCGCTCGCGGGCGCGTTCGAGCAGGTCGTCCGGCACCGGCTCCATCCACGCCATGCCGCGCCGGAGAGCGCCCGGGGCGAGCAGGCGCATCACGCGCGCCGCGACGAGCTGCGGGCTGCGTCGCGGGATCGTGATCTCGAAGCGCTTGCGCTCGATCACCTCGCGGATCGCGTCCGAGACGATCTCGGGCGGGTGCTTCTTCCCGTCGTAGGACGGCGGTTCGTCCTCCTTGTCCCAGATCTCGGTGTCGATCGGGCCGGGGTGCACGATGCCGACGTGGATGCCGGAGCCCGCGAGGTCGTTCCAGAGCCCCTCGGAGAAGGCGTTCATGGCGGCCTTCGAGGCGGCGTAGAGCCCCTCGCGCGGAGGCGGGACCTTCGCCGCGAACGACGACACCTGGACGATGAAGCCGCCGCCCTGTCGCAGCATCACCGGGATCGCCGCGTAGGTCGTCCAGAGACACGACAGGAAGTTCACGCGCATGACGTCCTCCGCCTCGGACGCCGTCGTGTGGTAGGTGTGCTTGTGCTTCGAGACGGCGGCGTTGTTCACCAGCACGTCGAGCCGTCCGAGCCGCCGCGCGGTCTCGTCGACGACGTGCTCGGCGAACGACCGGTCGCCGAGGTCGCCGGGCAGGTCGAAGGACTTCGGCGACACCGCCTGGCACTGGTCCGCGACTTCCCGGAGCAGCGCCTCGCGCCTCGCGACGACGGCCACGGCGGCTCCGCGCCGGGCGAAGTCGAGCGCCGTCACCCGCCCGATGCCGGACGAGGCTCCCGTCACGACGACGACCTTCCCGCGATAGTCCATCGGTGCCTCCCCGGGTGCTGCCCGCTCCGCACTACACCGGCCGGACTCGCCGGGCGAGCGGAGGCCTCGTCGAGCCGGGGCCCGTCCGCGGCCGACGAGGCGACGGGCGGCCGTGGATTCGGCCGGGAGGCCGGGCTATCGGGGGGGAGGTGGATGCGGATCCCGAAGCCGGGGCCCGGGGAGCCGGGCTCGATCCCTTCGACCTCCGGCGCCAGCGCAGCGGTTTCGTGCTAGCGCCGCTCGCGTTCGCCGCCGCCTGGCGGGCCTCGTCGGGACTCCCGCAGCCGGCCCATCGCCTCGCCGCGATCCTCGCCGCCGTCGTCGTCCTCTGGCTCACCGAGGCGATCCCGATGGCGATGACCGCCTTCCTCGGCGTCGCGGCCGCCGTCGTCCTGGGCGTGGCTCCGCCGAGGGAAGCCTTCGCCCCGTTCGCCGACCCGCTCGTCTTCGTCTTCGTCGGGACCTTCATGATCGCCCGGGCGATCCAGCACCACCGGCTCGACCGCCGCTTCGCGACGGCGATCCTGTCGGTGCCGTGGATCGGCGGTCGTCCCTCCCGCGTCCTTGCGGCCTACGCCGCAGGCGGCGCATTTCTCTCGATGTGGATCAGCAACACCGCGACGACCGCGATGATGTTCCCGATCGGCCTCTCGATCCTGGGTTCGCTCGAGTCGCTCGGCGACCGGCGCGCGGCTT
>JAGWVP010000572.1 GCA_018970825.1 bacterium
GCGTCGGTCCTGCTGCTGCTCTACCAGCTCGTCGGCGAGGAGCAGGGGGTGCCGTCGCACGAGCTTCGCGGCACGACCCAGAACGACATCCTCAAGGAGTACATGGCCCGCGGTAACTTCATCTACCCGCCCGAGGGCTCGATGCGGCTGACGACCGACCTGTTCGCCTACTGCCGCGACAACGTCCCGAAGTGGAACACCATCTCGATCAGCGGCTACCACTTCCGCGAGAAGGGCTGCTCCGCGGTGCAGGAGGTGGCCTTCACTCTCTCCAACGGGATCGCCTACGTGCAGGCCGCGCTCGACGCGGGCCTCGAGGTCGACGCATTCGCCCCGCGACTGGCCTTCTTCTTCAACGGCCACAACAACGTCTTCCAGGAGGTCGCGAAGTTCCGCGCCGCGAGGCGGATGTGGGCGAAGATCATGCGCGAGCGCTTCGGCGCCCAGGACGAGCGTTCGCTGCGACTGCGGTTCCACACCCAGACCGGCGGGGTGACGCTCACCGCCCAGCAGCCGGAGAACAACATCGCCCGGGTCGCACTCCAGGGCTTCGCGGCCGTCTGCGGAGGCACCCAGTCGCTCCACACGAACGGGTTCGACGAGGCGCTCGCCCTGCCGACCGAGGATGCCGCGCGGATCGCCCTGCGCACCCAGCAGATCATCGCCGCCGAATCGGGCGCCGTCGACACGGTCGACCCGTTCGCCGGCTCCTACTTCATCGAGTCGCTGACCGACGAGATCGAGGTTCGCGCCCAGGAGCTGATCGACAAGGTCGACTCGATGGGCGGCTCGACCAACGCGATCGGCTTCATCACCAACGAGATCGAGGAGTCGGCCTGGGGCTACCAGGAGCGCTACCGGATCAAGCAGGACGTCGTCGTCGGCGTCAACGAGTTCGTGACCGACGAGCTGGAGGTGCCCGACACCCTCAAGGTCGACCAGAAGTCAGAGGACGAGCAGGTCGCCCGGCTCAAGGCCTTCAAGCAGGACCGCGACCAGGAGAAGGTCGCGGCCCGGCTCGATGAGATCCGCTCCGCCGCCCGCGGGACGGACAACCTGCTTCCCGTCCTGCGCGAGGCACTGCGCGACAACTGCACGCTCGGCGAGGTCTGCGGGGCGATGCGCGACGAGTTCGGTGTCTACCGGCCCGAGTTCTAGGACCTGCCCCCACGACCGATAGGCTGCCCGCCCAATGTCAAGAGAAAAAGCACCAGAGACCTACGAAGAGAAGCTCGAGCAGCTGATGGAGCTGCGCGACGAGGCGATCCACTCCGCGTCCGAGGCCGCCGTCGAGAAGCAGCACGCGAAGGGCAAGTACACGGCCCGCGAGCGGGTCGAGAAGCTGCTCGACCCCGGTTCGTTCGTCGAGACGGACACCTTCGTTCGTCACCGCACCTACGACTTCGAAATGCAGAAGAACCGTCCGTGGGGTGACGCCGTCGTCACCGGTCACGGCACGATCGACGGCCGCCGCGTCTGCGTCTTCAGCCAAGACTTCACCGTCGTCGGCGGTTCGCTCGGCGAGGTGATGAGCGAGAAGATGTGCAAGGTGATGGACCTCGCGGCCAAGATCGGCTGCCCGGTTATCGGCATCAACGACTCGGGCGGTGCCCGGATCCAGGAGGGCGTCGTTTCGCTCGGGTCCTACGGCGACGTCTTCCTCCGCAATGTCCGCTGCTCGGGCGTGATCCCGCAGATCTCGCTGATCATGGGCCCGTGCGCCGGTGGCGCCGTCTACAGCCCCGCGATCACCGACTTCATCTTCATGGTGAAGGAGACGAGCCACATGTTCATCACCGGCCCCGACGTGATCAAGACGGTCACCGGCGAAGAGCCGACCTTCGAGGAGCTCGGCGGCGCGATGACCCACAACTCCAAGTCGGGTGTCGCCCAGTTCGCGAGCGAGGACGAGGACGCCTGCCTCGAGGACGCCCGCTACCTGCTGTCCTTCCTGCCGCAGAACAACCTCGAGTCGCCGCCGCGCGTCCAGCCGACCGACGACCCGACGCGGATGGACCCGGAGCTCGACACCGTCGTCCCCGACAACCCGAACAAGCCCTACGACATGCGCGAGGTCGTCGCCCACATCGTCGATGACGGCGAGTTCTTCGAGGTGCACGAGCACTTCGCCAAGAACATCATCTGCGGCTTCTCCCGCCTCAACGGGATCCCGGTAGGGATCGTCGGTAACCAGCCCGCCGCGCTCGCCGGCGTGCTCGACATCGACTCGTCGGAGAAGGGCGCCCGCTTCGTGCGCACCTGCGACGCGTTCAACATCCCGATCATCACCTTCACCGACGTCCCCGGCTTCCTGCCCGGCACGAGCCAGGAGTGGGCGGGGATCATCCGCCGCGGCGCGAAGCTGCTCTACGCGTTCGCCGAGGCGACCGTCCCGAAGCTCACCGTCATCACGCGCAAGGCCTACGGCGG
>JAGWVP010000573.1 GCA_018970825.1 bacterium
CCCGTCGTGCATCCACGGTGCATGGCGCGCGAGCGCCGCGATCGCGGCGGTCTCGAAGCGCAGCACGCGCGGCCCGAGCGAGGTTTCGCGCGCGCCGGCGTCGACGAGCGCGGAGACCTCGCCCGCGTCGAGTCCGCCCTCGGGGCCGACGACGAGCACGATCGCCGCACCGTTCCCGTGGCGAGGGGGAGGGGCGGCTGCTCCTTCGGCCGCGTCCGGGGCGGAAGTCCCCGCGGAGTGCGTCCGCCCGGTGCGACTTCCGGTCGCGTCGGCCTCGTCGGCCGGATCGGCGCCGTGCTCCCGGGCGCCGGGTGTCTCCTCGCGCGGCGCGACGAAGACGAGCGCCCGGGCGGAGCCCGCGACCAGGTCGACGACCTCCTGCAGGTCCCACCCGACCTCGATCGCGGGGGGCACCGTGCGACCGCACTGCTCGCAGGCGCTCCGCGCGATGCGGCGCCAGCGCTCCACCCGGGATTCCGTCACCGCGGCGAGCTGGCTGCGCCGCGAGCGGAACACGGCGATCGCGCTCGCGCCGAGTTCGGTCGCCTTCTCGACCACCAGGTCGAGCCGTGCCGGGTCGGCGAGCCCGACGCACAGCCACGTCGGGGCGCCGGGATCGGCTGCGCGTGCCGGGCGAGTCGCGCCGACGCGGCAGGTCGCGCCACCGGACTCGAACCGGAGCACGGTCGCGTCGCACTCCACTCCCGGGCCGAGCACGAGCACGACCGCGTCCCCCGGCGCGACGCGTCTCGCGCGCAGGTGGCGGGCGGCGGCGGCGTCGAGCCGGCCGATCGAGGGGTCGCCGGGGTCGAGCACGCCGAACAGCCGGACGCTCACCGCGCGGTGCCCCGGCGTCGGCCGCGTCCGGCGGCCGCGCCGACGCCCCCCGGCTCGACCGGGGCGTCGAGTTCGAGCGTCACCCAGGTCGAACGGCTCGACCGTCGCGCGACGGAGAATCCCTGCGCGACGAGGGCGCGCCGGACCGAGTCCTCCTGTCGCGAGAGCAGTCCCGAGACGACGAGGCGGCCCCCGTCGGCCGTCCGTGCGCGAAGCAGCGGCGCGAGGTCGACCAGCAGGTCCGCGAAGAGGTTCGCCACGACGAGGTCGAAGCGCCCGCGCACGCCGGCGAGGCTCGCCCCGACCGCGACCGCACCGGCGTCCGCGTCGGCGAAGGTCTTGCGTGTCGCCTCCCGGGCGACGGGATCGTCGTCGACCGCGGCGACACGGCGTACGCCGAGCGCGCGCATCGCGAGCGCGAGCACGCCCGAACCCGATCCGACGTCGAGTCCGCTCGCGACCCGGCCGCGCGCGATGCCGTGGTCCAGCGCGCGCTCGATCGCGACGAGGCAGCCGCGGGTCGTCGCGTGGTGCCCGGTGCCGAAGGCCTGCGCCGGCTCGATGCGGAGCACGATGCGGCCGCGACCTCCCGCCGCCTCGATCGCCGCGCGCTTCGTCCACGGCGGGCAGACGAGCAGTCGCCGGCCGACGGCGACCGGCGGGAAGTGCCCCCGCAGGAGGTGCGTGGTGTCGGGCAGGGGGAAGGGCTCGAGCCGCACGGCCTCGGGATCGAGGCGCGGATGCACGGCGCGCAGCCGGGCGACGTCGGCGCGGAGCGCGGACTCGAGCCCCCCGCGCGCGACACCGGGCGGGAAGTAGGCCTCGAACCTCGTCGTGGAAGGCGCCGCGCGCCGCCGCGTCGCGGTCTCGCGGCGCAGGTCGCGTTCGCCGGTCACGGCCCCGGTCGCTCCGCGGTCGACGCAGGCGACCGCGAGCGACTCGGCGGCCTCGACCGGGACGCGCAGCCGGATCCGCAGCCACGGGCGGGGCCCGCGTACCGGGAGCGCCCCCGCGGCCGCGCCACCGGCGCGACCTGCGGTGCGCGCGGGTCGCGTCCGCGCCGTTCTCGTCCCGTCCGCCATCGCCCGCGGAGGATACCCCGCGCGTCCGTGCGTGGCGACCCCCGCGTCCCGCTGCTAGGTCGACGGTCGTGAGCGCACTGCATCGCGCCGACGCGGCGCGCCCCTCGGACTTCCGACGCATCGCGCACCGCGGCGCCTCGGCCGAGTGCCCGGAGAACACGCTCGTCGCCTTCCGCCGGGCGATGGAACTCGGCGCGAACATGATCGAGTGCGACCTGCAGCTGACGGCCGACGGGCACGTCGTCGTCTTCCACGACTGGTCGCTCGAGCGCACGACCGACGGCTCGGGCACGGTGCGCGACCAGCCGCTCGCGGTCCTGCGATCGCTCGACGCGGGTTCGTGGAAGGAACCGCGCTTCGCCGGCGAGCGCGTGCCGACGCTCGAGGAGGCGCTCGACGCGACCGCGGGGCGCGTGGGGTTGAATCTCGAGCTGAAGAGCCTTCGGGCCGAGGGCCTGCTCGCCCTCTCGGCTCTGCGGATCGTCGAGCAGCACGCCGCCCTCGACCG
>JAGWVP010000017.1 GCA_018970825.1 bacterium
TCGAGGTGGGTCCGCGGGAGGCCGCCCTTCGCCATGTACTCGAGGGTGGGTCCGTAGGTGCGCAGCCGGGTCGCGCCGACGATCGAGACCAGCGCCGCGATCGCGCAGCCGATCAGCACCCGGCGTCCGCCGTCCTCGACGATCGCGCGCTCGAGGGCGTCGAGCAGCCGGGCCGTCGGGCCGTCGCCCGGGGCCTTCATCCGGGGCGCCGGCAAGAGCGCGCGGAGCGCGGGGATGAAGGTCATCTCGAGCACGACCGCGCTGCCGATGCCGTAGGCACAGGCGAGCCCGAAGGCGCGGATCGCGGGGATCCCGGTGAGCGCGAGCGAGGCGAAGCCGAGCGTCGCGACGCCGCCGGCCGCGACCATGACGGGCCCGACCGCGGCGGTCGAAGCGACCACGGCGGCGCGGTTGTCGCCGAGCCGCTCGACCTCCTCGGTGTAGCGCTTGAGCATCTGCGCCGAGTGGCCGGCCGCGATCGCGATGAGCAGGATCGGGGTCGCGACGTTCCACGCGTCGATCACCTGCCCGGTCCAGCCCATGAGGCCGAGGCCCCAGACCGTGCTGAGCGCGGCCGTGAGCATCGGGATGACCATGCCCTGGAGGTTGCGGAACGACGCGAGCAGCATGAGGGCGATCACGCCGAAGGCGAGCGGAATGCGGCGCGAGACCTCGTCGGACTGCTCGACGTCGGTGAGCGCGACGATCGGCTCGCCCGCGAAGTACAGGTCGACGTCGCGGTCCCGGAAGCCGTCGCCGAGTTTCATCACGCGGTGGGCGATCTCGATCGAGGGCTCGCCGGTCTCCCAGAAGTCGACCACGAGCAGCGCCGCCTTCTGGTCGGGCGTGACGAGCATCCCCCGGAGCTGGGGGTCCGACTCGACCTTGGCCCGGAGGGCCGCGATCGCCTCGGGAGTCCTCGGCACCTCGCGCATCAGGTAGTCGGTGTCGATGCGCGACCCCTTGTCCTCGACCCAGCGCACGGACGGAGCGGCGAGGCTCACGACGTTCTGGGCGATCACCTGGTCGAGCCGGAGCGCCTCGAGCGTCGCGCCCTGGACCACGTCGAGCACCTCCGGGCGCCAGACGTCGCCCGAACGGGGCACGATCGCGACGATCACCGAGTTGCGGCCGCCGAACTGCTTGCGGATCGCGCGGTCGATCTCGACGAAGGGGTGATTCGCCGGCAGGCTCTGCTCGACGTCGAAGCGGGTCTCGAGCCGCCTCATGCCGACCACCATCCCGGCCGTGGCCAGCGCGACCGCGAGGAGGATCGGGACCGGGTGGCGCGCGAGGAAGTCGGCGTAGCGCTCGAGGGGCTTCATGGATGGGGCTCGCGACTCGCGAATGTGGGGTATAGGTAGGGCATGCCCGAATCCACCGAGGCGCTCGCGGCCCCCTCCTCCGCGAGGGCGCGAGCGGCAGGGCCCGCAGCCCGGTCCGAACGATGATGCACGCCCCGCTCGTCCCGATGCTCGGCCTGGCCGTCCTGGCCGGCATCCCGGCCTACGTGCGCCTCGTGCGGGGGCGCGTGTTCGCGACCTGGGGATTCGTCATCCTCGTCCTGTCGATGCCGGGCCTGCTCGCCGCCCATCGGCACCTCGCCGCCTGGGTCTCGCCCGAGCGGCGCATCGCGGTCGACGCCGCGTTCGCCTGGGGCATCGCCGCGGCGGGGCTCCACCTCGCGGCGCTCGCGCGCGCGCGGCTCCGCCCGCGGGCCTTCCGGCTGCTCGTCAGCATCCCGGGCATGGCGACCATCGCCGCAGGAACGCTCGCGGGAGCGTGGCTCCTCGCCGTACTCCCCCTGCGCGTGGCGTTCGCGCGCGCCGGGTTCGGCGCGGGCGAGAGCGCGATCGCCTGGCTCGACCTGCTTCCCTTCGCGGTCGCGGCGTTCTCGGTCGCGACCTCGCTCGGCGCGGTCGACGAGACCGTGCGCTTCGCGATCGGGGGCGAACCGCCGGCCGGCGACCCCGTCGCGCCGGGCGACGAAGCCCGCGGCCGGGGAGAAGCCGGCGACGGCCGGGGCGATCACGCCGAGCCCGTCGCGACCGGGGCCGAGCCGGCGCGGCGGCGATCGCGGCGCCGCGCTTCCGTGCCCCGGCTGCCGCGCCTCCCGGTCGAGCGCGTGCGCTCGCGGCGCCGGTCGCGACGGCCGCCCCCGGATCGCTCGACGCTGCGGATCGTCCAGATCACCGATCCCCACCTCGGCCCCTGGCAGCCCGTCGCCCGACTGCGCGGGCGGATCGCCGACCTGCTCGAGCGCGATCCCGACCTCGTGCTGCTGACCGGCGACTTCCTCACGATGGAAGGGGCGGGCACGCCGGGTGCGCTCGCCGAGGCGCTGTCGCCGCTGCGGGCGGCGCGCGGGCGCTGCTTCGCGATCTTCGGCAACCACGACCACGAGTGCCCCGACGAGGTCCGCCACGCGATGACGGCCAACGGCGTCCACCTGCTCGTCGACGACGAGGCGGTGGTCGACACCCGGGTGGGACCGGTGCAGATCGTCGGTGCGGACTTCGTCGGGCGCGGCCGTCGTCGCCACCTGCGGGAACTCGTCGCGCGGCTGCCGCGCCGCGACGGCCACCTGCGCCTGCTCCTGCTGCACGACCCGAGCGCATTCGCCCACCTGCCGCCGGGCGAGGTCGACCTCGCGCTCTCCGGCCACACCCACGGCGGACAGGTGGGGCTCGTGAGCGTCGGGCTCGACTGGACGGTTCTGCGCCGCAGTCCGTTCCCCGACCACGGGCTGTTCGCGCACGGTCCGAGCCGGCTCTACGTGCACCGCGGCACGGGGTTCTACGGATTTCCCCTGCGGATCGGCGTCCCCGGCGAGCACTCGGTCCTCGAGCTCTCGCCGCCGCGACGCGCGGCGTGACGGGCCGCGACGCCCCGGGTCGCAACCCGGGTCAGAATTCGCGCTGGCGGCGCAGCAGCACGTAGAGCGCG
Organism: bacterium; assembly: GCA_018970825.1. Lineage (GTDB taxonomy): Bacteria > Desulfobacterota > Binatia > UBA12015 > UBA12015 > REEB422. The sequence goes on from JAGWVP010000017.1 coordinate 2,947, forward strand.
CCGTCGCCGCCGTGGCGCGGGATCGCGCGCTCGGCCGCGAGCACCCACTCCCGGTACGCGCCCTCGGCGAGCCAGCCGGGGATGAGCGTGCGCAGCACGCCGCCGCCTTCGCGGGCGGTGCCCTTGCCGGTGATGACGAGCAGGCAGCGGTGGCCTTCCTCGATCGACTTCGTGAGGAAGACCGCGAGCTCGTGCAGCGCCTCCTCCTGCGTGAAGCCGTGGAGGTCGAGTTGGGCCTCGATCGGGATCTGGCCTCGCTTGAGTCGCTCGGCGGTGCGGCGGTCGAGATTCGTGAAGAGCGACGCCTCGGGACTGCTCGCGGCGCGCTCCTGGCGCTCCTTCAGTCGCTCGGCGAGGCCCACCTCCGGGATGTTCGGGCCGACCTCCGCCTCGCCCCGGTCCGAGAGCGGGCGGACGTCGCGGATCACGGACTCCCAGTCCTCGAACGAGACCTCCTCGAGAATCTCCTCCTCCTTCTCGACCTCGACCTCTTCCGGCAGACGGCGCTTCGTTCCCATGACGGGCGACTCCTCACGCTCCCGCAGCGGCGACGAGCCGCGCGCGCAATCCGTCCGGGATCGGCCTCGGGCGTCGCGACGCCGCGTCGACCAGCACTTCCACGCTGTCGCCGCGCGCCACCGGGCGATCGGCGGCATCCACCTCGTAGTCGAAACCGATGCTCGTGCGGCCGACCCGCGCGACCCGCACGCCGACCCGGAAGCTCTCCCGCGGCCCGAGCGGGGCCAGGTAACGGCACCGGACCTCGGCCACGACCGAAGGCCGCAGGGTCTCGGTACCGCCCTCGAAGCGCGCGAGCAGGCGGGAGCGGGCCTCCGCGAGGTACGCGACGTAGACGTGATTCGCCACGTGCGCCTGCGGGTCGAGGTCGCGGATGAGCACCTGGAAGTCGAACCAGTGGAAGCCGGGTGAGATGACGTCGCTCACGTCGACTTGGCGTACGCGTCGAACGTCTTCTGGCTCTCGAAGTAGTGGGCCTTGCCGTCGGGCGTCACCCCGATGATCGCGGTCGCCTTGTCGACGGTCTTGCCCGACACCGGGTCCTTCGCCTCGCGGGCCGAGGGATCCGAGGCGAGCCGGCCCTTGCACATCTCGCAGCAGCCGAAATACGTCTTGCCGCCGACTTGGACCGGGATCTGGTCCTTCGGGAAGGCGGCGTCCTGCACCATGCAGACCCGCTTCGCGTCGATCCGGGCGAGGTCGCCCGCGTCGACCCGCGGGACGGAAAGCAGCAGGCCGGCCACGACCCCGAATGCTGCCGCGAGGAATGACGAGCGCTTCATCCGACCACCTTCTCCTTCTTTTTTCTCCGACGGTACTCCCCGAGCCTAGCGCGCCGCCCCGGGACGCGCCACGCCCGAAGCGACGGCCCTCAGGCCGGGTCGAACAGCACGTCGAGCGACTTCGGCGACCGGAAGGCGAGCCCGAGGATCCGGGACGGCCGCTCGGGGTCGAAGCGCAGGTTCGGCAGGCGGTCGAGCGCCGTCTCGATCGCGAGGCGCGCCTCGAGCTTGGCGAGGTGGTAGCCGAGGCAGAAGTGGCGGCCGCCACCGAAGGACAGGTGGTCGTCGGCTCCCCGGTGGAGGTCCCAGCGGTCGGGGTCGGGAAAGTGGGTCTCGTCGCGGTTCGCCGACCCGATGACCGGCGTCACCATCGCGCCCGCCGGGATCTCGACCCCGGAGAGTTCGACCGGGGCCGTCGTCTCGCGGGCGACGAACAGCACCGGCGTCTCCCAGCGCAGCGTCTCCTCGATCGCGGCCCCGACGAGCGCCCGGTTCGCGCGCACCTCTTCGAGCGCCTCGGGGTTCGAGAGCAGCGCGAAGAGCGTGCTGCCGATCAGCCGGAAGGTCGTCTCCGCGCCCGCCGGCAGGAGCAGCCGCATGAAGCTCACGATCTCCTCGTCGGTGAGACGCTGCCCGTCGACCTCGCCGGTGCACACCCGCGACAGCACGTCGTCGGCGGGATCCACGCGCCGCTTCGCGATGAGCGGCAGCAGGAACTCCTTCACCCGCCGCGACGCCTCGAGTCCGCGCTCGGGGTCCTTCACGTAGCCGATGATCTCGATCGCCCAGCGCTTGAACTGCTCGAAGTCCTCGATCGGCACGCCCGCGATCCGAGCGACCACCCGGATCGGAAACGGCTCGGTGAAGGCCTCGACCAGGTTCGCGCGGCCGTCGGCGGCGAAGCGGTCGATCAACTCGTCGAGGGTGCGGGCCATGTACTCCTCGACCGGCGCGATCGACTTGAAGTGGAAGGCGTGCTGGACGATCGAGCGGTGCTTCTGGTGCTCCCGGCCGTCCATCTCGATGATGGAGCGGCCCATCACGTCCTGCATCTGGGAGTTCGCGCGGGACGAGAACGTCTCGTTGTCGCGCAGGACCCGGGCGACGTCGTCGTAGCGGGACACGAGCCAGGTGTCGCGCTGCATCGACCTCGCGAGGAAGACCGGGCTCGACTGCCGGAACGCCGCGAAGAGCGGGTAGGGATCGGGAAAGTCGAAGAGGTCCTGCGAGGAGAACCCGGTCGCGGCTGCTTCGGACACGACGATCAGCCCCGGGGCGGGTTGTAGAGGACGATCATCTCGTAGAGCAGGGCCGGCGTCTCCTGCCCCACGATGCCGACCTGGATCTCCTGCTTCACCATCGTGCCCTTCGGCTTGGCCTCGACCGAGGTCAGGCGGGAGCGGGCGCGGACCTTCGCCCCGGCCGGCACCGGCGAGAGGAAGCGCAACTTGTCGGCGCCGTAGTTGACCGCGTTGCCGTGGCCGACGATCGCGAAGTCGGTCCGGGCCCGCAGCTTCGGCAGGAGGCTCAGGGTGAGGAAGCCGTGGGCGATCGGGCCCTTGAAGGGGCTCTCGCGCCGGCAGCGCTCCACGTCGACGTGGATCCACTGGTGATCGCCGGTCAGTTCGGCGAAGCGGTCGATCATGTCCTGGGTGACCTCGATCTCGGGCCCCCAGGGGCTGTAGTCCTCGATCACCCGGGCCCGCAGCCCGTCCAGGTCGTCGAACCGGATCTCCTGCATCGTCGTCTCCCCCTGCGGATCCCGCCGCCGGGCGGGACGAATCTCGAGTCGAGCGGACGAGCGACCATAGGCCCCTCCCCGAGCCCGACGCAAACCTGCCCGGAGGCCCCCGGCGGCCGATCGCGACCCCTTTTGCCCGGGGTCGCCCGCGCGGCTACGCTCACGGGTTCCGATGAGCGACCGACGCCCGCAACCTGCCCTCGCGCGACTCGACGAGTGGCTGCCCGCCTTCGACCGGGACCGGCTCGCGCGCCTGGTCGGCGCGGAACAGGTACGCCGAGCCGCGAAGCGCGGCGTCCGGCCGCAGGAGGATCCGCGCCCCGCGAGCGCGCTGGTGGTCCGCGCGAACGTGGCGCCCGACGGCGGCAAGATCGAGTCGACCAGCGTCGGGCTCGGCCCCGACGGACGGCTCGCCTGCCGCTGCTCCTGCGGTCAGTCCTCCCGCCAGGCCTGCGAGCACGTGGTCGGCCTGCTCGCCGCGCTCGCCGCGTCGCCGTCGTTGCGGCGCGCGATCGCACGCGATGGCGACTCCGGCGCCGCCGCCGAGGAGTCCGACGACCCCGCCCCGGGCCCGGGAGTGCCCGCGGACCCGGCGACGAGCGCGCAGGACCGGGGTCGGGCGATCGCGCTGCTGCGCGACCAGCGCGTCGACGCCGAGGCCCTGCGACGGCGGCGCGCGACCGGGCTTCTCGACCGCACCTTCGCGGCCTGGCGACGCCGCGGCGAACTCCGTCCGCTCGGGGACGTCGAGTTCCTGCTCGAGATCGAGCCCGAAGACCCGGTCTCGGTCGAGCCCGGCCCGATCCTGCACCTGCGCGCGCGGCCCGTCGCCGAGCGAAGACCCTTCGGGCCCGACGACCTCGAGTCGCGCCGCCTGCCCGCGTCCGAGTGGCGGCTCTTCGAGTCCCTCGGGCGGTCCGCGTCGCCGGCCGATCGCCACTTCGTCGCCCGTGGAACCGCCGCGACGACCTTCCTCGATCGCGTGCGCGAGGCGGGCGTCGCGCTGCGCGATGCAAAGGGCGTCCACGCGATCGGCTTCGCACCGTGGACGCTGCGGGCCGCGCTCCGCCTGCGCGAACCGCGCGACGAGGAGGTGCGCAACCACCCGGTCGTGGCGACGCTCGCCGAAGAGGCCGAGGACGAGCGCCGCCGGGTCGAGAACGCGCGCCGCCGCTGGGCAGCCGAGCGCGGCCCCCTCTCGACCGAGGACTTCCTGCGGCTCGCCGGCCTGCCCCCCGGGGCAATCGACGAATCGGGCAGCGGGGCACCGCAGGTGCTCGAGGCGATCTGGCTGCCGATCGAGCAGGACGGAGACGGGAGCGAGCGCCCCGCCCGGGTCCCGCCGATCCCGTTCGCCGACACGCTCGTCTTCGCCGGCCCCCGCAGCTTCGCTTTCTGGGCCGACGGAGGCGTGTTCGCCGAGGTCGAGCCCGGCACCGGCGCGATCGCGCTCGCCCGGCTCTGCGAGCAGCCGACCGTGCTGGTCGACGCCGAGGACCTGCCCCGTCTGCCCGCGCTCCTGCGCGAGCAGTTCCGCGGCGAGGGAGTGTCGCTCCCCGCGCGCACGGAACTCGGGCTGCCACCGCTCCCGGTGCCGCACCTCGCCCTGCGCGTGACGGGCTCCGCGTTCTCGGTGCGCGCCACGCTCGAGGCGCGCTACGGACGCCGCACGATCGCCCTGCTGCCCGACACCCTCGCCGACCCGGACGACGCCTCGCGCAACGCGGATGCCGAGCGCACGGCACTCGACCTCGTCCTCGGCACGCGCCTGCGACCGTCCGCGCCCAGGCGCGGCCGCGGCGCCGCCCGCGCCGCCGCCGACGCCGCCGCCCTCGAGCTCTCGGCCGAGGGGGACGCCGCGGTCGAGTTCTGGGTGCGGGACCTGCCGCGACTCGTCCGGCTCGCGGGGCCGGGTCGGGCGCTCGACGAGGTCTCGGTGCCGCCCGCGATGCGGCGGGTCTCCGCGCGCGGACAGGTCCGCGCCACGCTCGCCGCCAACTCCACCGCGGGCGGCGCGATCGAGGTCGCGCTGCGCTTCGCGGCCGAGGGCGTACCGGCCGACGTCGACGCCATCCGCGAGGCGCTGCTCGCCAAGCGCCGCTGGGTCCGGCTCGACGACGGCAGCGTCGCCGAGCTCTCCGATCGGGTCGCCGAGCTCGCCGAGAGCGCGCACGACGCGTTCGCGAAGTCCGAGAGCGCGACCCTGCCGCGCTGGGCCGTCGGCGAGATCGAGGCCTGGAGCGCGCTCGCCGACGAGGCCCGCCTCGAGGGCGAGGTCGCGAGCTGGACCGAGCGGCTGCGCGCCCTGCCCGCGGCCGACCCGGGACCGATCGCGGGGCTGCGCGCCGAGCTCCGCTCCTACCAGCGGACCGGGGTCGCGTGGCTGCAGTGGCTCGCCGACCTCGGCGTCGGCGGAATCCTCGCCGACGACATGGGCCTCGGCAAGACGGTGCAGGCCCTGGCGCTGCTCGCCTGGCGACGCGAGCGCGACGGCAAGGCCCCGTCGCTCGTCGTCGCGCCGACGTCGGTCGCGCTCAACTGGATCCGCGAAGCCGAGCGCTTCGTGCCCGGGCTCGACGCGCTGCTGCTCCACGGCGCCGACCGCCACGAGCGCTACGAGGACGTGGCCGGAGCCGACCTGGTCGTGACGACCTACGCGCTGCTGCGGCGCGACGTCGAGCGGCTGCGCGGGATCTCCTTCCGCTACGTCCTGCTCGACGAGGCGCAGCAGATCAAGAACCACGCGGCCGCGACCACCGCCGCCGCGAAGTCGCTGCGCGCCGGCGCCAGGCTCGCGCTCACCGGCACGCCGATCGAGAACCGCCTGCTCGAGCTCTGGTCGATCCTCGACTTCTGCAACCCCGGCATGCTCGGCGGCTGGCGGAGCTTCTCGCGACGCTGGGAGCGCCCGGTGCTCGACGCGATCGAGGGCGGGGAGCCGGCGGGGGACGAGCCCGGGGAGGCGGACGCGCCGCCGACTCGCGCGCCGGGCCGACCGCCCGCGGCACTCGCCCGCGAGGAGACCGCGGCGCTGCGCGCCCGCATCCGGCCCTTCGTGCTGCGCCGCGCGAAGTCCGAGGTCCAGCGCGACCTGCCGCCCAAGATCGAATCCGACGTCGTGGTCGAGATGACGCCGGCGCAGCGGCGCGCCTATGCCGCGCTCGCGGCGAACGTCCGGGCCGACCTGGGTCCGAAGATCGCGGGGGGCGGGCTCGACCGCAACCGGATGCTCGTGCTGACGGCGCTGCTCCGTCTCCGCCAGGTGGCGTGCGACCCCCGGCTGGTCGACCCCCGGATGGACGCCGAGGACTCGGCGAAGCTGCTCGCGCTGCGCGAACTCGTCTCCGAGGTGGTCGCGAGCGGGCGCCGGGCGCTCGTCTTCAGCCAGTTCGTCGAGCTGCTCACGCTGCTGCGGAGCGACCTCGACGAGCGCGGCATCGGCTACTGCTACCTCGACGGCCGCACCCGCGACCGCCAGAAGGTGATCGAGACGTTCACCGAGGGCGACCAGCCTCTCTTCCTGCTGAGCCTGCGCGCCGGCGGCACCGGCATCAACCTCGCCGCGGCCGACGTCGTGATCCACCTCGACCCGTGGTGGAATCCGGCGGTCGAGGAGCAGGCGACCGACCGGGCCCACCGCATCGGCCAGGTCCGCACGGTGTCCGTCTACCGCCTGATCGCGGCCGGGACCGTCGAGGAGGCGATCCTGCGTCTCAAGCAGCGCAAGCGGACGATCGCGGGCGCGGTGATGGACGAGGGCCTCGGCGACCTGCCCCGCCTCGACGCGGACGAGATCGAGGAGCTGTTCCGCTTCGGCGAGTGACGGCGACGCGCGGGGGACGACCGCCGCTCTCCCGGAGCGACGGTCGTCCACGCGCCCTCAGGCGTCGGCCTGGTCCTTCTTCTTGCGGGCCGGGGCGCGCCGCGGCTTCGCCTCGCCCTCCGCCTTCGCGGTACGCGTCGCGCGGGGCTTCGCCGAGCGCGCACGAGCCGGCTTGGCCTCGCCCGCGGTCGCGGACCTGGCGCGCGAGCGTCCGCCGCGACGACGCGACGCGGGCTTCGCGTCTTCGTCCCCGGACGACTCCCCGTCCCCGGGCTCCGCGGCAGGCTCGGAGCCGACCTCGACGTCGCCCGCCTCGACCGCCTGCTCGACGGCCTCGTTGTCGAGGTTCGGTGCACCCGCGTCCTCGTCGATCGCCGACGGCGCCGGGAGCGAGTCGCCACCGCCGCCGAGGCCCGCGACGGCGAGCGAGGAGATCCGCCACGCGCCCTGGCGGTCGCGCTGCATCCGGAGGATCCCCTCGCGCTGGCCCAGGTGGGCGAGCTCGGTGAGGGTCCGGAAGCCGTAGACCTTCTCGTCGAAGGCCGGGTCGGCGGCGCGAAGTCCCTGGGCGAGATGCCGGACGTAGATCGGCTTGCCGCCGCGCGAGTCGCAGACCCGGTCGACGACCTGGCGCAGGAGAGCGAGCGCCTCCTCCGCCGGCCGCGAGCCCGCCGGTGCCGGCTCCGACGACGGCGACGCAACCGGCTCCGCCGCAGCGGACGAAGCGGTCGGGGCGGATTCCTCCGCGGCCTCGGCCGCTCGGGCCGGACGCCGTCCGCGACCTCCGCCCGACGGCGCGTCGGCCGCCGCGGGAGCCGCGGCTCGGGGCGCGGGCGCCCCGTCGGCGGGCAGCTCGACCAGGTAGCCCTGGTCGACGCGACGAAGCGAGATGAAGCCCTGGTCGGCGAGACGCTGCGCGAACTCGCGGAAGGAGGACGCGCCGTAGTCGCGCTCGCTGAAGGTCGAGTCGAGCTGCAGGATCGTGCTCTTGAGCGGGCCGAGCTGCGGCTCGGTGCCGCGGTCGGAGAGGATCTTGAGCGCGCGCATCGCCTTCTCGGCGCCCTGCGCGAGCGGCAGCCGCCCGCTCGTCGGGCCGCGCCCCTGCGACTGCGATCCGCGAGCACGCGCTCCCTGCAGCAGGTTCTCGTAGGAGATGAACTCGTGGCAGTTGCGCTGCAGCACGCCGCTCGTGAACGAGCGGCCGCCGACCACGAGCACGCGCTTGCCGAACTGCTTCAGCTTCTCGACGAGCGCGATGAAGTCCGAGTCGCCGCCGACGATCACGAACCCGCTGATGTGCGGCCGCGTGAACGCCATTTCGAGCGCGTCGACGACCAGGTTGATGTCGGCGCCGTTCTTGTCGCCGCGCGGCGTGACGTTGCGCTGCACCATGTGCACCGCGTGGTCCGTCAGCGTCCGGCTGTGCATCCCGGCGCGGGCCCAGTCGCCGTAGGCGCTCTTGGAAACCACCTCGCCCCGCTCCTTGAGCGCTTCCAGGACGAGGGAAAGATCGAGTTCCGTACTGGTCGTCGTCTTGACGCCGATCTCGATGTTGTCGAAGTCGATGAACACTGCGAGCTGCAGCTTCTCTTCCAACCGATTCCTCCAGCTCGACGAGGGGCCTTTTCTTCCTGCGCCCGCACCTTGCGGTCGCGATCGCCGCGCGTGGCGCGGCTCGACGGCATGCCTCGAAGGCACCCGGACTGAAGCACAGCCCGTCGGCACGCGCACCCTCGCACGAAACCCGCGCCCAGCGCGTGCTTCCCCGCACCCGGGGCCGCGCGGCCCCGGGCCGCGAGCGAGCCCCGCCGCCGGACGCGCCCCGCGCGGTGATTCCGCCGGCCGCCACGGGCGGGCCCGGGCGCCCTCCCCGCGCCCTCCCCGGAGGCGCAACGGTCCTCGCGCGTCCTCAGCGCCCGTCGAGCAGGACCGTCAGGCTGCGGCCCGCCGTCGCGCGCCTCCACGCGTCGGAGATCTCGGCGTCGGAGAGCGCGGTCACGATGCGCTCGCTCTCCTCGAGCCCGGGAAAGCCCGAGAGGATCGAGTCCGCGTGCGCGAGCGCGCGGTCGAGCCGACGCTCGGCGAGCGATGCGTAGCGGTAGCGCCGCTTCTTGCGCGCGCGCTCGACGTCCCCCGGGTCGAAGCCCTCGCGCGCGGAGCGCTCGACGACCGCGTCGATCACGCGCGAGAGGCGCTCGGCGCCGCCCGGGGCGGCACTCGCGGACAGCACCGCCGACGCCCAGCCCTCGCCCCACTCGAGCTCGGCCGACACGTCGTAGCCGAGCCCGTGGCGCTCGCGCACCGCCTGGAAGAGCTGGCTGTCGGGATCCGCCCCGACCAGGTCGATCGCGACCTCGAGCGCGAGCAGGTTGCGCGTCGACGGGTCGATCTCGAGGTAGCGAACGACGTGCGCCTGCCCCTCCGGCCCACCGCGCAGCGTCCAGCGGCCCTCCCGTCCGGCCCGCGCGCCGCTCCCCGGCGCCGACGATCCGACGCGCGCCGGGTCGACGTGGCGCTCGAGAGCCCGTCGCAGCCCGGGCTCGTCGATGCCGCCGCAGATCGAGAGCGCCGCGTTCGCGTTCACGAAGTACCCGCGCAGGAAGTCGGCGACGTCCGCGGCCGACATCGCGCGCAGCGACGCGATCGTGCCGCAGATGGGGTGGCCGATCGGATCGCCGTAGAAGGCGGCCCAGCCGCGCTCGTTCACGTACTCGACCGGGTCGTCGCGGTAGCCGCGGATCTCGTCCTCGACGACACGACGCTCCTTGCGGAAGCGGCGGTCCTCGACCCGGCTGCGGTAGAACTGGTCGGCGACGAGTGCGAGCGCTTCCTCGAAGTCCTCGTTGAAGACCTCCATCGTGAGCGCGATCGACTCGTAGCCGGTGGACGCGTTGTGGTTGCCGCCCACCGCGGCCGCGCGCCGGTTCAGCGCGAGCTGGTCGAGGTCGGCCGTCCCCTGGAAGAGCATGTGCTCCGCCATGTGGGCGAGCCCGGGCAGGCGGCCGTCGTGGCGCGCCCCGGCGTTCACGACGAGCGCGAGTGCCGTGATCGGGCCGGGCACCGGGTCGTACGCCACCCGGAGTCCCCGGAAGTCGAACCGGTCCGTGCCGCTGCTCGCATCCATCGTGCATCCATTGTACCAGCCCGACGACCGTGCAACTCCCGCGGGGCGGCCCCGGGGCGGACAGGGCGGTCGGCCACCGGACGAACGGAGAGGAATCATGATCGAGGACGAGCTTTCGAGGGAGTTCCTGCGGGTGGCCGAGTCGGCCGCCATCGAGTCGGCCCGCACGATGGGCCAGGGGGAACGGCACCACTCCGACCACGTCGCCGTCGAGGCGATGCGCAAGGAGATGGACACGCTGCCGATGCGCGGCGAGGTCGTGATCGGCGAGGGCGAGCGCGACGAGGCCCCGATGCTCTTCATCGGCGAGCACGTCGGCCGCGGCCGCCAGGAGGACCCCGAGGTCGACATCGCGGTCGACCCGCTCGAGGGCACGAACCTGTGCGCGACCGGCTCCCCGGGCGCGATCGCGGTGCTCGCGGCCGCGAACCGCGGCGGCCTGCTGAAGGCGCCCGACTGCTACATGGAGAAGATCGTCGTCGGCCCGGCCGCGCGCGGCGCCGTGCACCTCGACGCGACCGTGCAGGAGAACCTCGACGCGATCGCCAAGCGCCTGAACCGCTCGGTGAAGGACCTCGTCATCATCGTGCTCGACCGGCCCCGCCACGAGCAGCTGATCGAGGACATCCGCCGCGCCGGCGCGCGCATCCGTCTCATCAGCGACGGCGACCTCTCGGCCGGCATCTCGGCGGCCGTCCGCGGCACGAACGTGCACGCGCTCATGGGGACCGGCGGTGCGCCCGAGGGCGTGCTCACGGCCGCCGCGCTCCGCTGCCTGAACGGCGGCATGCAGGGACGCCTCGTGCCGACCAAGGACGGCACCGAGGAGCGCATGCGCGCGATGGGCATCGCCGACCCCAAGCGCATCTACACCGAGCGCGACCTCGCCCCGGGCAAGGAGATCATCTTCGCCGCCTCGGGCGTGACCGACGGGCCGCTCATGCGCGGCGTCCGCTTCTTCGGCCACGGCATCCGCGTGAGCTCGATGCTCATGACGATGCGAAGCCGTCGGATCCGCTTCATCGACACCGTCCACGTCGACGACAAGCCGGACGCGGTCATCGAGTTCTGAGCCGGCGCGGGGCGGGCCACACACGGCCCGCCCCCGTCAGGCCCGGTCGCGGAGGCGCGCGAGCGCCGCGCGGGTCGCAGCCATCGGCGCGGGCGAGAGCGATCGGCGCCCGGCGCCGCGCAGCGACTCCTCGAGTCGCCGGAGGTCGTCGACGTCGTCGACGTCGGACTCCGTCGCGATCAGCGCCACGCGAAGGCCGTGCGCGCGCGCGTTGCGCAGCGTCCCGTCGAGCGTGCGCGGCGTGCTCCACTCGACGCCCGAGAACACGTCGCGAGGCTCCGACACCGCGACCAGCCAGAAGCCTCCGTCCGTCGCCGGCCCCAGCACGAGGTCGGCTCGCGGTTCGCCGGGCGGCCCGAGCGCGTCGAGCGCCGCGGCGACGTGCGCAGCCCCGACTTGTGGTGCGTCCGAGCCGATCAGCACGCAGCGATCGAAGCCGTCGGCGCGCGCGCGCCGCAGCGCCGCCAGCATGCGCTCGCCCAGGTCGCGGCCCTCCTGCGGCCGGCACGCATCCGGCGTGACGCCGAAGCGGTGCGCGAACCCGTCGTGCGGCGGTGCGATCTCCCATCGAACCTGCCAGCGAGGGTCGGCGAGCTGCACCGCGAGATCCTCGACGAAGGCGGCGTAGAGCCCTGCCGCGGCCTCGTCGCCGAGGCTCGCGGCGAGCCTCGTCTTCGTCCGTCCGGGCTCGGGCCTTCGCGCGAAGACGACGAGCAGGTCAGCCAAGGTGCGCCCCCTTCTCGGCCCGGCTCGCGGGCCCGGATTTCCGCGTTGTCCGGTCCGCGACGCGGGTGATAGTCCGTCGCCGATGAGATCCCGCCCGATCCCCGGAGGGCTCGCCACCGGCTCGGCGGCACGTCGCCCCGCCCGCGCGGTGCGACTCGTGCTCGCGGCCCTCTCGGCCGTCGTGCTGATCGGCGGAACGTCGCGCGCGGCGCATGCGACCCGCTACTACGTCCGCGAGTCCGGCAACGACTCGGCCGACGGGCGCGCCTCCGCGACCGCCTGGCGCACGATCGATCGCGCGAACGCGGCCGATCTCGAACCCGGAGACCGCCTCATGTTCGAGGGCGGCGGGCGCTTCGCTGGAC
>JAGWVP010000574.1 GCA_018970825.1 bacterium
CGGGCCACGGCGTGACCTCGATCGTCTCGACCCGTTCCTCTTCGAGGCCCGGGGCCTGCGCCCCCGCGGGATCCCTCCCGGGGACGGTCGGCTCGGGACCCGCGAACTAAACCGGTGGAGGTGGCCCCTGTCAATCGGGGGGCCTTCATAGACGGTAGGAGGATCGATTCTCTGACACGATCCCTGTCGGGAAGACGGTCGAGCCCTTGCCGGCCCGACCGGGGGGACGATAGGAGGCTTCCATGGACCAGAACCGACGGATCCGGATCCTCTCGCCCGTCGCGGCCGGGCCGGGGCAGCAGCGACCGCTCGCCCACCGGCCCGCTTCGCTTCGAGGGCTTCGCGTCGGGATCCGGCGCGACCGGACCTGGACCTCCTTCGAGGTCTTCACGGACGAGCTCGCCCGGCTCCTGCGGGACCGGCTCGGGACGGGTGAAATGGTCTTCTTCGACCCCGGGACCCGGATCGGGACCCCGGAGGACGAGAGTGCACGGGTGGTGGATTTCGCCCGGGAGGTGGAGGCCGCGGTCGTCGGCCTCGGCACTTGAGGGTCCTGCACGTCGTGGAGTGTCCACGACTCCGTCACCATCGAGAACGCGGGAACGCCGGCGGTCGTCGTCGTGACCGAGGCGTTCGCCAACCTCGCACGGACCGCGGCCGAGGCCCGGGGCTGCGGCTCGCTGCCGGTCGTCGTCCTGCCGCACCCGATGGAGGGTCGCCCGCGCGAGGAGATCGAGCGGATCGCCCGGGAGCGCCTCGACGAGATCGTCTCGGCGCTCCTCGCCCCGGCCGACCCGGGCGCGGAGCCGCGGTCGAGTTGACCCGGGCGCCCCGAGCCACCCATATCCGCTGAATGGCCCGGGGAACGCTCGTCTCGGAGAGCCTCTCGATCGGCGACGACCCCGCCGCGGTCTTCGACCTGGTCGAGCGCAGGGGCTGGGGGGACGGGCTGCCGGTGATCCCGCCCACCGAGGCGAGGGTTCAGGCGATGCTCGACGCGACGCCGCTCGCCCCGGAGCACGTCGTCGGCATCGTCGACCCGCGTCGCGGATCGGCGACCGTCGAGAAGGTCGCGATCAACGCCGTGCTCGCCGGCTGCGAGCCCGCGGTGTTCCCGGCAGTGCTCGCCGCGGTGGCCGCGGTGACCCGCCCCGAGTTCAATCTCCACGCGCTCAACACGACCACCTGCAGCGCCACGCCCGCGCTCATGCTGAACGGCCCGGCGCGCCATGCCCTCGGGATCGAGTGCGGCTACTCCTGTCTCGGCCACAACGGCCGCGCGAACGCGACGATCGGGCGTGCGCTGCGGCTCGTCATGCGCAACGTCGGAGGGTCGATCCCCGGCGAGGTCTCGAAATCCTGCTTCGGTCAGCCCGGTCGCATCTCGCTCTGCTTCGGCGAGTGGGAGGAGCGCAGCCCCTGGGAGCCGTTCCACGTGCGCCGAGGCTTCGATCGCGACCAGAGCGTGCTCACCGCCACCTGCGCGACCGGGACGCAGGACATCGCGGACGTCTTCTCCGACACCGGGGCGGATCTCCTCGGCGTGCTCGCCCACGGCATCGACTGGGTCGGCAACAACAAGGTGCTCGTGCCCCAGGACAAGGGCGACATGCTCCTGCTCCTGTGCCCCGACTTCGCCGACAAGATCGCGCGCGACGGCTACTCGGTCGCGGACGTGCAGCAGGCGCTGTTCGACGGCACGCGCACGCCCATCGAGCGCTGGCCGCGGGGGGTGTGGCCGAAGCTCGAGGAGCGCGGCTACGTCGAGGGTGACGGCACCGTCCCGCTCGCGGCGCGCCCCGACCAGTTCCTGGTCGCGGTCGCGGGCGGCCCCTCGGGCCACCACGCGCTCTGGTTCTGCACCTTCGGACTCACCTGGACCGTGAGCGTTCCGTTCGACCTCGCCGATGCGTCGACGGTCGACGGCGAGGCGTGCGATCTGCCGTCGCCGGGGGCCACGTGAGCCGCGAAGCACCCCGGATGCGGCTCTCGACGACCGGGCGGCCGCGTCCCGCGACGGCGACCGGCGCGGCTGCCCCGTCGCGCGGAACGGGGCTCGCGAGCGCGATGCACGCACGGATCGCGGTCCTCCTCGCCCAGGTCGCAGCGATCGCGATCGCGATCGCGACCGCGGCCTTCGCCCAGCCGCCCGCCGACGTCCTGCCCTACCGTCTCGCCTTCGGCCGCCCGATCTACTCGCCCGAGACCGAGACCGCCGCCTACCTCTGGATCCAGGGCGGGCGGATCCGCCTGCGCTTCGCGACCGACGGGAGCGAACACCGCTTCACGGGAGAGCTCCGCACCGACCGCGAGGGGATCTTCGAGGACGTGATGCCGACCGGCGAGAACGTCCGCATTCGCCAGCTGCGGCCGGGCAAGATCCTGTTCGACGCACGCGGCGCGAGCGGCGAG
>JAGWVP010000575.1 GCA_018970825.1 bacterium
GGATCGATGGTCACGCCCGCCTCGCCGCCGAGACTCCCGCGGCCGCCGTCGGCGCTCCCCGCACGCGCCCTCGTCCCGCCCCTCGGTCCGCTGCCGGCCATTCCCCAGCATCGACCGGAACGCCCTGCCCCGCAAGGATCCGCCGGGCGCGGGGAGGCCCTCCCCGGCGTTGAAACGACCGCCCCCGTGCGTTTCGATCCCCCCGACGCGGATCCCGCGACCGACCCGCGCCCGGCCCGGGCGCCCGAGGAGAGATCGAGCCATGATCGAGTGGAACGAGCAGCACCTCATGCTGCAGGACGCCGTGCGCAAGTTCGTCGACACCGAGATCAAGCCGAACCTCGAGGAGCTCGAGCACGGCGACACCCCGCCCTACGACGTGCTGCGCAAGATGGTGCGCACCTTCGGCATCGACGCGATGCAGAAGATGCGCTTCGAGAAGCAGATCGCGCGGGAGAAGGCGCTCGCCGCCTCGGGCGACGGCGCGGTCGCGGCCTCCGAGCCCCCCCGCAAGGCGGTCGAGGGCGACGGCGACACGATGGGCCCGGCCTTGCAGCTGATCCCGATCATCGAGCTCTGCCGCTACTGCCCGGGCATGGTCACCGCGATGGGCGTGAGTGCAGGCCTCACCTCGGCCGCGATCCTCTCGAAGGGCACGATCCGCCAGAAGGAGAAGTGGGCGCTCCCGCTGCTCACGCTCGAGAAGATCGGGTCGTGGGCGATCACCGAGCCGGGCTCGGGCTCGGACGCCTTCGGCAGCATGCAGTCGAGCGCCAAGCGCCGCGGCGACGGCTACGTGCTGAACGGCAGCAAGACCTTCATCACGAACGGCCCCTACGCCGACACGATCGTCTTCATCTGCAAGCTCGACGAGGGCAACGAGCCCCGCGAGCGCAAGATCCTCCACTTCGTGCTCGACCGCGGCATGCCGGGCCTCGTGCAGTCGAAGCCGCTGCGCAAGATGGGCATGCACTCCTCGCCGACCGGGCAGCTCTTCCTGGAAGACGTGTTCGTCGAGCGCGAGCGCCTGCTCGGCGAGAGCGAGGACGCGGCGGGCCGCGGCGGGCGCGCCGGCGCGAAGGCCACCTTCTCGATGGAGCGCTCGGGCGTCGCCGCGATGGCGCTCGGGATCGTCTCGCAGTGCCTCGAGCTCTGCACCGAGTACGCGCGCACCCGCGTGCAGTTCGGCCGGCCGATCGGCGAGTTCCAGCTGATCCAGGCGAAGCTCGCGAAGATGGAGGTCGCCCGCATGAACCTCCAGAACCTCGTCTTCCGCCAGATCGAGCTCTCGGCCCACGGCAAGGGCATGTCGATGGCCGAGGCCTCGGCCTGCAAGCTCTATTCCGCGGGAGCGGCCGTCGAGGTCGCCCTCGAGGCGGTCCAGCTCTTCGGCGGCAACGGCTACATGGCGGAGTACCAGGTCGAGCAGCTCGCCCGCGACGCGAAGGTGCTGCAGATCTACGGCGGCACCGACGAGATCCAGATCTCGCAGATCGCGCGGAGCCTGCTCTCGCACTGAGGACTCCGGGGGCGCAGCGCCCCCCGCGCGGCGCGGCGCCCCCGGTCCGTCCCGAAGGTCCCCATGAACCCGCCGCCCCCGACCGCGCCGGCCTGGAGCAACTGGTCGGGCGGCGTCCGCTGCGAGCCGCGCGAGATCCTGCGGCCGCGCGACGAGGACGAGGTCGTCCGCGCGGTGCGACGCGCCGCCGAGACCGGGGCGGTCCTGCGGACGGCCGGCAGCGGCCACTCGTTCTCGCCGGTGGTCGCGACCGACGGCGTGCTGGTCTCGCTCGAGGAGTGGACCGGTCTCGAGTCGGTCGACGCGGCGGCCCGGCGCGCGACGATCCGGGCGGGCACGCGCCTCTCCGCGCTCGGAGAGCCGCTGCGCGCGCACGGACTCGCGCTCGCGAACCAGGGCGACGTCGACGTGCAGTCGCTCGGCGGCGCGATCGGCACCGGCACGCACGGGACCGGACCGACGCTCGGGTCGCTCTCGACGCAAGTCGTCGCGGTCCGCCTCGCGACGGCCGACGGCCGCGTCCGGACCTGGGACGAGGGCGACGGCGAGCGCCTCGACGCGGCCCGCGTGTCGCTCGGCCTCTTCGGGGTCGCGATCGCGTACACGCTGCAGCTCGTCCCGGCCTACCGCCTGCACGAGCGCACGTGGCGGGGCGGGGTCGAGGACGCGATGGCGCGACTCGACGAGAACGTGGCCGCGCACCGGCACTACGAGTTCTTCTGGTGGCCGTCCCGCGACCTGGTCGAGCACAAGTCGCTCGACCCGACCGAGCTCCCGGTCGGCGCCGCGGTCGGCCCTCGCGAGCGGGTCGACTGGAGCGACCGGGTCTTCCCGAGCGTGCGCGACCTGCGCTTCGAGGAGATGGAGGTCGCGGTGCCGGCCGA
>JAGWVP010000576.1 GCA_018970825.1 bacterium
AACTTGCCCTCGGGCTCGATCTCCTTGACGACCGTCACGCCGTCCTTGGTGACCTGGGGCGCGCCCCACGACTTCGCGATGAGGACGGTCCGGCCGCGTGGTCCCAGGGTGACCTTGGCCGCGTCGGCCACCTGGTTCAGGCCGGCCAGCAGACCCTTGCGGGCCTTCTCGTGGAGGTGGACGCTCTTTGCCGCCATGTTCCCTGTCTCCTTCGGAGTTTGGAATGAGTCGGGGGCGAGGGCGCGAGCCGCCGACCCCGGGACCGAAGGACGATAACCCCGCCCACCCGACTTTCAACCGCCGGCACGACGTCCCGGCGTTCTTGTCTCCCCGTCGCCCCATCGGTAAGGGTCGGTGAGCCGGATCCGGGGGCCCGGGCGCGCCGCGTCAAGGGCGCCCCGGAGCCCGCCGGCCATCGATTCAAGGGGAGGTTCGGTCGCCATGGCGACGATGATCACCGACGAATGCATCAACTGCGGCGCCTGCGAGCCGGAGTGCCCGAACACCGCGATCTACCAGGGCGGTGTCGAGTACGTGGCGCTCGACGGCTCGAAGCAGCCGGCCATGGTCAACGAGTTCTTCTACATCGTGCCCGACAAGTGCACCGAGTGCGTCGGCTTCTTCGACCACGAGGCCTGCGCCGCGGTCTGCCCGGTCGACTGCTGCGTGCCGAACCCCGAGATTCCCGAGGCCGAGGGCGTGCTGATCGCGCGTGCCAAGGCGATCCACCCCGACAAGGATTTCGGCGGGGACTTCCCCTCCCGGTTCAAGGGCGGCGCCGCCGCTCCGGCGGAGGCTCCCGCGGCCGTCGCGGCCGCTCCCGCGCCCGCCGCCGCCGCCGCTCCCGCGGCCGTCGCGGTCGCCGTCAGCCCCGAGGACGCGCTCGCCGACGAGATCCCCGAGATGGACACCTACCCGGTGCCGCTCGCCTGCTTCCGCTGCACCGGCCGCTTCGAGGTGGAGTTGCGCTACCTGCGGCCGGGGACCGTGCTCCACTGCCCGCACTGCATGGGGTCGTTCGTGTCGAACACGACGCTCTTCCAGGCGATCCACAAGCGCATCAAGCGCTTCTACGACTCCTGGGACGAGAGCTTCGCGCAGTTCCGCGAGCGCCGCGCGCGCGAACTCGAGCGCTTCGAGTCGACCCAGCGATCGGCCATCGAGACGCTACGCAAGGACGTGAACGACCTCGCTGGACGCGCGGAACTCGCCGGCTCGCCGCAGCGCAACCGCGGCTTCTTCGGCTGAGACGGCCCGGCGCTCTCCCCCCGGCTCGACCGCGACGAGCGCGACCGAGGCTCTCGATCTGAAAGGGCACCGGTAGCCGTCCGTCCGCGTCGTAGAACTGCGGGGCGGGCAGGTTCGAGAGCAAGTCGGCGAGCATTTCCTCGACGATCGGACGGAACACCTCCGCGGCGAGGTCCTCGAGGCGACGGTCGCACGTCGAGGCGAAAAGCGCGCGGTCTTCGAAGGCCGATGATGCCCCGGGCCGCTCCGCCGGGGAAGCGCCCGAATCGACCTTTGACGCCCCTGCCCATGCCGATTGCGGGTGGGTCGATCCGTGCTAGGGCTAATGAAAGTCCCCGCCAAGATTAGGAGCGCTGAACCTCGGCCGGGGACACAGGGGCCCAAAGATGCACATCGAGACCCTCAAGGTGTTCTGCGACCTCGTGGACACCGGGAGTTTTTCCGTCGCCGCGGCCCAGAACTTCGTCACCCAGTCGGCGGTGAGCCAGCAGATCCGCACCCTCGAGACCCGCTATGGACGCAAGCTCGTCGAGCGGACCAAGCGGAGGGTCCGGCCGACCCCTGCGGGCGAGATCTTCTACGAGGTCAGCAAGCAGATCGTCACGCGGTACAACGACCTCGAGGCCCGTCTCCAGGCGTTTTCGAACATCGTCGCCGGAACGGTCCGGGTCGCCACCGTGCACTCGGTCGGGCTGTACGAGTTCTCCGACGAGCTGAAGCGCTTCGTGAAGGCGTACCCCAACGTGAACGTCCGGCTCGAGTACAAGAAGTCGAACCAGATCTACGAGGACGTGCTCGCCGGCACCCTCGACGTCGGGGTCATCGCCTACCCGACGAAGCGCCCCCAGATCCGGCTGATCCCGTTCCGCGAGGACCGGCTCGTCCTCATCTGCGCACCGTCGCATCCGCTCGCGAAGCACAAGACGGTCTCGATCAAGGATCTCGAGGGAGCGAACTTCGTCGGCTTCGAGAAGGACATCCCGACGCACAAGGCGATCGAACGCGCTCTCCAGAAGCACGGGATCCGCGTCCATTACGTGGCGGAGGTCGACAACATCGAGGTCATCAAGCGCATCGTCGAGGTGGGCTCCGGCATCTCGATCGTGCCCGAGCCGGCGGTGCGCCCCGAGATCCGCAACAAGTCGCTC